>JAYVUJ010000422.1:0-2102 GCA_043788035.1 Ferruginibacter sp.
CTATAAAAAAACTAACCCATTTACCGCCGGTACTACCTAAAAGGTTTTCAAAAGAAATAAAAGTCACTTCTTCTTTGCCAATTAATTGAGTAACAGAGCCATTTTTTAATAATACAAACTGAAAAAGAATATAAACAACACCAACAAATAAAGTGCTTCCAATTAAAGCTTTAGGTAAATTTTTTCGCGGATCCTTTATTTCATCTACTACATAGGCGGCTGCATTCCAGCCTACGTAGGCATAAGATACATATACCATGGAAACTGCAAAGCCAGGTTTTACAATTTCATTATGCCAGGAATTACTAAAATCTAAAGCATTGCTACCATGGCTGTGTATAAAAAAACCTACTCCAATAATAAGCAGGATAAACAACACTTTAATGATGGTTGAAATATTTTGAAAACGGCTACTGTGCTTAATGGTAAAACTATGCATCAACCCAATTAATATAATAATGGCAATGGCTAAACCCATATTATTTTGCAAGCCAAAAGGAGCAAGATATTTTGTAAACGCCATGGCGGCCAATGCTACCGGTGCAGAAAAGCCAACAGTTAATCCGGCCCAGGCAGATAAATAGCCCATTAAGGGATGAAATACCCTGGAAAGATAAATATAATCACCGCCTGATTCCTTAAAATGAGTACCTAACTCTGCGTAAGCAAATGCCCCAAATAAAGATAGCAAACCACCAATAAGCCATAATAATAAGATACTCCAGGTATTTTGAACAGAAGAAAGTTGAAAACCAACACTTGTAAATACTCCTGTACCGATCATATTGGCAACTACAATTGCAGATGCCGTATAAATACTTATTTTCCTTTTCAAATCAGCCGTTCAATTTAATGGTAAATGCTTTTCTATTTAGCCAGAATAATAAAATAAAATTGTTTCAATAATTATACTTTGAAATAAGTGGTTCATAAACCCTTCAAATAAATACTGACATTTTGATTTGAAGCACCAGGGATAGGAACGGAAATCCTTTTTTTGTTCGCCCCGGCAAAAAAAGACTGGAGTGTATAGCCCGCCCGGGTGCCCATATTTTATTGATTTAATATACAGGTTAAGCTTTGTGCTATAGAAAAATAACTTAAACCATTACTATCGAAACATAAAAAAAGCTACTCTTTTCAGAGCAGCTTTTTATAAATATAATGATATAATTAGATCCTAAAGTGAGCAAAAGCTTTGTTAGCTTCAGCCATACGGTGTGTATCTTCTTTCTTTTTGTAAGATGCGCCTTCCCCTTTGCTTGCCGCTACTATTTCATTGGCTAATTTGTCAGACATGCTGCGTCCGTTACGATCGCGGCTGTATTTAACCATCCATTTGATGCTTAAAGAAACTTTTCTGTCAGCACGTACTTCGGCAGGAATTTGAAAAGTAGCACCACCAATACGGCGGCTTCTAACTTCAACACCTGGTGTAATATTGCTCAATGCTTTCTTCCAAATATCATATCCGCTTTCGCCAGTTATTTTAGCTACTTTATCTAAAGCATCATAAAATATAATATAAGCGCCACTTTTTTTACCAGCCCACATTAGATTATTTACAAAACGAGTAACTAATCTATCGTTAAACTTAGGATCAGGTGCTAAAGGTATTTTTTTCGGTTGTGTTTTACGCATTGTTATTTTTTTATTTTTCCATTACCCCTTTTGGAGATAGGGGTTATTTTTTAGCTTTTTCTTTTTTAGTTCCGTATTTACTACGGCTTTGTTTGCGGTCTTTAACACCTGCAGTATCCAAACTACCACGAACAATATGGTAACGTACACCCGGCAAATCTTTCACCCTTCCTCCACGGATCAATACAATACTATGTTCCTGCAAATTGTGTCCTTCACCAGGTATATAGGCAATAACCTCAATTTTATTGGTTAACCGAACCTTAGCTACTTTACGCAAAGCAGAGTTTGGTTTTTTTGGAGTAGTTGTATACACCCTTGTACATACACCACGACGTTGTGGGCAGGCATCCAAAGCTCTTGATTTACTCTTGGCTTTAATAATTTCTCTTCCTTTTCTAACTAACTGTTGTATTGTAGGCATTGTGAACCCTTTATTTTTGGACGGCAAAGGTAGCATT
>JAYVUJ010000423.1:0-4821 GCA_043788035.1 Ferruginibacter sp.
TACAATTGCCCTTGCTGGCTGATAGTGCTCCACAAAAAAGGGAACAGTTTTTTACGCCTTTCATCAGCGGTGCTGCCCCAAAATTTTTTACTGGTGCCACTGCTATCTTTTGTATAATTTTTATTTTTCAGCAGGGCTGAATCTGCACCGCCAAAAACTTCCTGCCAGCGCATGCCATCCAAAGTAACGATAACCAGGTTTTCTGTTTTGTGCTGGGCTAAAGTAAGGCTGGCAGTAAATCCTAACAGCAGCAATAGGCAATACAAATGTTTCATTTTTTTGTTTGGTTGTAAAAATTACAGGCTGGCTTACAAATATAACAAGGCGGCATTTGATGTGCCGCCTTGTTATATTATCTAAAAATTATCATTTAAAAATTTATTGTATCAACCACATTTTAGCATTGATATCATCGTTGCCGCCATATTGCTTTTGTAACGCATCACTGTAATTAGTGCCGTTGGCTGTCCTTTCGTTGGATGGGTATTGGAACCTTAATGGTATTTTATTGCCATTTCCAGTACCTGCACCTACGTCGAATGTAGGGATGCCGGTGCGGCGCCATTGAAAGTATGCCTGCAGGCCAGAGTTGCGTGCGTAAGCCAAATATTTCTCTTTCAAAATCTGCTTAAGGCCTGTGTCATTGTTGCCCGCATATTTAACTAATGGCTGATTGAAATAATCGGCATAGCTAAAAGGTACCATAAAAGTAGAATCGCTGGTGCCTGCAGCATTGCGAAACACTATTTGGTTATTGCCATCCTTTAAGCCATAAAAAGCAAACATGGCGGCAGTGCCGTTTATATACAAAGTTTCCGCATCGCCTGTTATCCATCCTCTGTTGATGGCCTCAGCTATGTCGTAGCAAACTTCAGGATAGCTCAATATCAAAGTAGGCTCTGCTGTATAGTTGCTATAAAAATGGTGGTAATTATATAAAGATATTGATCCCCCGCCAGATAAGGTGGACAAGGTACTTACATCATCGCCTGATTTTCCGCCAACGAACGAATTGTACGATGTATCGCTAAACCCTAGGTTACGTGCGGGTTCGCCAAATACCATCGCCCTTATATCGTGTAGTTTTCCGAGATTGGTTTCCAAAGTAGCAGCAATATTTAAACGCCCTGCATTATTGCCATAATTGCTAGGGTTATCCGGGTAATAATTAAATTGGTCGTTATACACATATTGCAGGTTATCTGCATTGCTTGAAAAGATGGGGTACTTTGCCGGGTTGTTAAAAATGGTGGCAAATTGTTGCTTGATGTTAAGGTCTGCATCTTCTTCTTTTTTGCTAAGTTCTATCAATACACGCAACTTGTAGCTGTTGACTACTTTTTGCCATTGGGCCAATGCTCCAGGGGCAGAGATAGAATTATTGATAGATTCCCTGTAATAAAAATCACCTGAAAATTCATAGTACGAAGCATTTAGTTGTAACAAGGCTATCTGGCCTGCTAGCAATGTATTGGCAGAGTCTAACCAATTCAGCGACTGCCTGAATATTTCTTTTTGTGTATTGTACTTAGGAGATACGTTTGTTAAGCCTTGTAACGCCTCTGTCATTGGCAGGTCGCCTACTTTTTCAGTCATGTTCACAAAAAAGAATGCACGAAAAAAAAGGCCCAATGCGTGGTAAGGATTATTGCTTGAACCATTGTTGAGCCTTGCCGCTTCTTTTTCCATTGCAAGCACGTTGCGTAAAGAACCATAGTTAAGGTCTGCGCTGCCAGTCCAGTATTCGTTTTTACCATAATAGTTATAGTTGCTAACGATGAACTGGTTGTATTTATCAGCATCGCCAGCAGGCTGTACTGCAAGATCGTTCAATATTACGGGCAGCACCAGACCCGGCGTTACTTGCAAAGGCAGGTTGTTGTTTTTTGAATAATCCTCAAATTTTTTTGAGCATCCCATCAGAGCCACGATGACCGTAATGGGGAGTAATAGATATAATCTGAAAAGCTTCATAAAAATAATTTTTTTGTAATTGATTTAAGTAAGATGCGGGCATCTTAAAAAACGATATTTAAGTTTACGCCGTAGCTCCTTGTGGTTGGCGTTTGCAGGTCGTACTCTGCTTTGATAGAACCAAATTGGTCACGACCCGGATATTGATCTACATCCATATCATGGAACGCACTTGGGAAAAAGTAAAGAAGATTCCTGCCTACCAATGAAATATCTACCTTGCTGATCATTTTTTTGCTAAACCATTTTGTCGGCAAAGAATAAGTGATTACCACTTCACGCAGTTTTGCGTAAGTTTTACTAACCATTGTATGTTGCGGATCATTGTAAAAACTGCCTACATAATCCTGCACCCATAAAGCAGCGGAGTCATTGGGCACAAACTTAAGGCTGCTATAATTGGTTATTACACCAGTGGTAGCATCATATTGAATATTGTCGGTACCTCCTACTACCTGTACGCCATCGCCACCGAGTATTGGCCTGCCATTGGCATACCTTGCCCCATTAGTGTGGTATAAGCCATCTGCTGGCTTAACACCAAAGTATCCTTCATCCTGCCAATGCTGAGATTCGTATAATCTTGCTGCACCAATAACACCAGTAGCGGTATTCAAGCCACGGCCACCTTCTGTTAATTTACGCAATACACGGTCTTGTATCTTTCCGCCTACCATACCATCAAACTGAAAAGAAAAACTGAAATTTTTGTAAGAGAATTTATTATTGATACCCCAGCTCCAATCCGGATCAGCATGACCAAGGCGTTGTGCTTTTGGTAGATAAATGGGGATGCCTTTTTCATTGTGTATTACCTTTCCATCGGGAGTTAAAGCTTCAAAAGAACCGTATAAGTTATCTACACGGTCGCCTTTCTTTAACGGGTAGCCTGTTCCATTGTCTACTTCGCTAACACCGCCTGCAAAGGCTGTATATACTTCTTTGTAGGTACTCCAGTTTAGCAACACATCCCAACGCAGCCCGCTCTTGCTTTGTATGGGCGTTCCCGTTACGCTTATTTCGCCACCAGTCCTTTTTGTTGTACCTCCATTTGTGGTTAAAAAGCTTAACCCACTTGCTTCGGATAAGGCCTGGTTGGAAATGTTTGGGCCATCTTTGTATTGAAAATAAGTAGCACTAAAGCCTATCCTGTTCTTGAGGAAACGTATATCCGTACCAACTTCGTAATTACTACGGGAAGAAGGCTTTATAGTGTTGCTTACAACATAAGTTGGTGAACTTGCTGAAGTATGGTTGTCGTACACCGGATAAGTTGAGTAAGTTGGTGTAGATAAACTATAGTTAGGCCCATCATAAGGCGTATTATAATTATTGCCATAACCCACAGGGCTGCCAGAGCCAAGGCTTTGGAAGGCGGCGCCTGCATAAGCACTTGTACCACCGTCTTTTACATTAGCGTAGCTAGCCCTTACTTTTAAGAAGGTAATTGCTTTAGGTAAAGTAACATAATCCGATATCGCAGTGCTGATAGATGCAGATGGATAAAAGAAAGCATTATTGCCATTGGTAAGCGCAGAAGTTTTGTCTATCCTTCCTGTTGTTGAGATAGTAAAATATTTTTTATAGGTAAGGTCTAGAGAATAATAAGCACTTAACAATAAAAGGTTAGACCCGTAAGAGAAAGTACGGGAAGGCTTTAAGGTATTAGCGAAGGTGTACACGTTTGGTATAATCAGCTGATCGGTGCTAACATAACTGGATGTATATTTCATGTTGCGTGCAGACCCACCACCCAGTGCGCTCAATGAAAAACCAGAGTTGCCAACGTTTTCTTTGTTGAACCTTAATAATAATTCAGTGTTGTTTTCCCAAAGGTCGCGGCGGTCTTCACGGTAGTTACCATGGTTATGCTCATCGCCGTAAGGATGGGCTGAGAAGGGCTGCTTTTCTGTCCTTAAAACATTATAGGTAGTAACGTTGGAACGCAACATCACATCTAGGTTTTTATTTAATTTATATGTTAGGGCAGCCCATCCATACAAATCATTTTTGTAATGACCACGAAGCCATTCGTAACTCATAAAGTAAGGGTTCTGGTAACGTTTGTATTCAACAAAGTTGGATTGGGTTCCCACCTTACCTGGCTGCCAGTAATTTACGATATTTGGATCCTTTACATTCCAGTCTGCACCAGTCCAGATATCGATATCGTATATGATACTGTTTGGGCCATATACAGCATCCGGAATATTAGGGGTAAACTGGCGATTGTAATTGATATTAGCTTCTACCTTAAACCTGTCAGATACTTCATAACTGCCAAGTATATTAAAGTTAAGTGTGTTCAATGAAGTGTTTGGCGTAATGCCTCTTTGGTGGCCATCGCTCACCGATATGCGAACTGCAGAGCGGTCATTAACACTTGAAATATTGATATTGTTAGTTGTCAATAAACCAGCTTGTAAAAAATTGCTCAGGTTGTTTTTTCCTCTCGAAACCCATGGGGTAGGGGCAATATTTCCCATATACGGCTTGGCTATATTTTTTGTATAATCAGGATTTACGCCGTAAGTGGTAGTATAATTCTTTGTAGGGTCGTAAGCGCCATCGTACTGTGGCAATAGAAGGCCAATGTCAAGTCGTGGCCCCCATACATCATAATCCTTATCGTTCCTTCCATTACCGGTACCATTGCTTGCATAATCTCCAAATGCATATTGCTGGTTATCGCCGCCGCCATATTCGTTTTGTACTTTTGCTATGGCAATAAAACCTTTGTTTATCTGGGTGCTGCTATTCACTTCTACGGTGTAGCCTTTTTTGTTTTGCTTGCCTCTTTTTGTAGTAATCAAAATGGCGCCATTAATGCCACGGCTGCCATATAAA
>JAYVUJ010000424.1:0-15707 GCA_043788035.1 Ferruginibacter sp.
TGCTGCCCACCAAAGCAATACAAGTTTATACAGATGGAAGCTGCCATACACAGCTTTGCATTGGGGCATGGGCAGCCATTATTTTTATGGGTGATAAAAAAATAATTTTATCTGGCATAGAAAATAACACAACACACAACCGCATGGAACTGTTGGCGGTCATTAAAGCAATAGAATATATCCGGCAAGATGGGCAAGCTGCTTTAATAACTGTAGTTACAGATAGCCAATATGCAACAGGGCTGCAAGCAAGGCAACAAAAATTTATAGCAAATAATTTTACTTCAAAAAAGGGCAACGAAATAAGTAATGCCGCCCTTGTAAAAGAACTGCTGGCATTACTTGATAAGGTACCGGTAACGCTCCAAAAAATAAAAGCACATCAAAAAATTACAGCCGAAGCAAATTATAATATTGAAGCCGACAAGCTTTCCAGGAGCCTTGTAAGGCAGGCCGTAAAAGGATTGTAGCCAATGCAATTATTTTGGCGAAGAGGTTTTTTTAAAAAGGAAAGCATTATTTATGGCGCTGGTAACTACCGCTTTTTGGCTCTTCGGTGATTGGTTTGTATCCTTCTTTACAACCGATGGAGCCATCAGTGAGCCACCAGCATAATGTTACCGCATGGTAGCATCCGGCTTTGTTTTTCGGCATCGGTATGGCGTTGATTAACAAATTTACTGGTGCCGGTGATACTTAGCCGCCTACTTTTAAAAACTTTTTCATTTTTTAGCGCATCCAAATACCGCTTTCATATCTGTTGGCAAATTATTTATTATACTCCCCATTAGGACTAACAAACCA
The DNA here is from genome assembly GCA_043788035.1 of Ferruginibacter sp. Classification (GTDB taxonomy): domain Bacteria; phylum Bacteroidota; class Bacteroidia; order Chitinophagales; family Chitinophagaceae; genus Ferruginibacter. The sequence goes on from JAYVUJ010000424.1 coordinate 805, forward strand.
AAAACAATAAACAATTTGTTATTTTACCGCTACCTCTACATTCTCCTTGGTTTGTATTGATTGCCGGCCAGTTTCTATTTCAACCGTTTTAGTGGTTACCGCATAGTCGCTGGGGTGTATCGGAGAGCCATACATTACCGCATATGCCTTGGTAAGTTCCGCGCCAAAATACAAAATTAAAGACGAATAATATATCCATAAAAGTAAAATTACTAAAGAGCCTGCTGTGCCGTAAGTACTGCCCACATTGCTTTTGCTGATGTAAAATGATATGGCGAATTTGCCTAGCATGAATAAGAAGGCGGTAGCTAATGCTCCTGCAAATACATCTTTCCAGGTGATGTTTGCATCTGGCAAAACCTTAAAAATAACCCCGAAAATTAAAGTGGTAACACATAGGGTTATGGCAATATTGATGATATAAAATACCACCACAGCAACATCGGGAAAATGTAATTTCAACCTTTCACTAAACCCATCTATTATTGAACTTACACCTAACGATACCAGCAACAAAAAACCTAAGCTGATGATTACTGAAAATGATAAAAACCTATTTTGTATCAATTTAAGCCAACCCCTTTTTGGTTTTGGCTTAAGCCCCCAAATTCCATTAATAGAATCCTGGATCTCCGCAAAAATAGTAGTAGCACCAACCAGTAAAGTTGCGCCACCAATAATACCAGCTATCTTACTTTTTCCTGCAAGCGATGCATTCTTAATAATCTCCTGTAAGGAAGCCGCCGTGTCAGAGCCTACAAAACCTGCCAGTTCCCCATATACTTTTCCTTCAACTGCATCCCTGCCTAAAAACCATCCGCATAAAGAAATAATAACAATTAATAATGGCCCCATAGAAAATAAAGTATAATAAGCTAATGAACCACTTAACTTGGTAACTTTATCATCACTAAATCCAATAAAGGCATTTTTAAATACCTCAATAATCCCTTTAGATGTAATTTTTTCAACCATAACAGTTTTTAAATTCCTATAGTCAAATAGGTTGCCAGTATAAGATTTAAAATCTAAAGATTTTTTTATTGCGTTAAGCGAGTTTAAAATTGTAGGCTTTTATTTTAACAGCACAAACTATTACTATTACCTATTGATTCCCCAACAATTTTTTTATGGGAAAAAAAATCTACAGCCAAATTTGACAATCAAATTATAAAGTTTTAATACTGCAAAATATGTTGGCAGGCTTTTGGCTATTAATGAATTGCTATTGACTATTGAAATAAACTAAAATGAAAAAAATGAAAAAATTATCAATGTTCTTATTGGCAGCTGTTGTTTGTACAACTGCTGTAGTGGCGCAGGATACTGCAACACACAAAATGCACAAAATGCATAAAATGCATAAAATGCATGAAATGAAAGATTGCGTAATGATGAAAGATGGCAAAATGATGGCTATGAAGGGTGGAAAATCAATGGGTATGGATCAGGACATGACCCTAACCAACGGAACTGTTGTGTCTACAGATGGTGCTGTTAAAATGAGCGATGGCTCAACTAAACAATTAAAAAATGGCGACTGCATGTACATGGATGGTAAAATGATGAGTGGTATGAAACACAAAGGCAAGAAAATGAAAAAAGTTTCGAAAGATAATATGCCCATGTAATTGAGTAAATCACTAATTTATGAGAAGCCATCAATTACACGGTGGCTTTTTTGTGTTTGTACGGCAATAGTTTGTATTGAAGCTTTTAATGAAATTTATATCCTTATTTTTAAGCCGTCGTTTTTTTTAATTATTCAAAATATAATTGCTTGATATGCCGTGTAAAAAATTTATAACCGTATTATTTTCATTTTTAGTAATTGCTGCCGCATTAGCCCAAGACCCCTGGATTATTACTGCTAATAAAATAGACCCGACCAATTATTATGGTGCCACGGTAGCCAATGGGATGATTGGTATTGTATCTAGCCCAGAGCCTTTTAAAGTAAAAGATGTTGTGCTAGCAGGCGCTTACGATTTATATGGGCGTGGCAGGGTAAGCAACTTTTTAAAGAGTTTTAACCTGCTTAACATGTACCTGGAAGTTGATGGAAAGCGTATTGGCAATGCAGATGCCAGCAACATGAAACAACAGTTGGATATGCACCACGCCAGTTTTACCACCACGTTTGATTATGGCGATAGGGCAGCAGTAACCTATACTTACTATTCTCTCCGCCAATTACCATTTTCTGTTTTGATGGATGTTTCTATAACCGCCAAAAAAAAAATTAGTATAACCAGCGCTAGCATAATGGAAGCGCCGGATGCGTTAAAAGAAGTACAAAATTATTATAATGAAATTGATAGGCCGCATGTAGTTATTAGCCTGCTCACTTCCACCGCAAAAAGCCCAACCGGCAAGCTGCTGATGTGCGCTAGCAATACTTTTTTGTTTAGCGAAAAACATGGTGCAGAGCCACGGGTAATACATGAGATGTGGGATAATAATATGCACCTGATGAAGTTTAGTAAACAGCTAAACGCTGGCGATACATACAGTTTTTCAATTGCAGGTGCGTCTATCACTTCAGCCCATCACGATGACCCATTAAACGAAGCCGAGCGCATGGCTATTACCGCAAAGCTTGAAGGAAGGGAAAGGCTAATAGCATTTCATAACAAGGCCTGGGATGAGATATGGAAAAGCGATATCACAATTGAAGGAGATGCGCAAGCCCAGCAAGATATCCACAGCATGATGTACCACCTTTATTCTTTTGTAAGGGAAGGCACCGCATTAAGCCCATCACCAATGGGGCTTAGCGGGCTTGGCTATAACGGCCACGTATTTTGGGATACTGAAATATGGATGTACCCCGCTATATTAATGCTGCACCCCGAAATGGCTAAAAGTATGGTGGAGTATAGGTTTCAACGATTAGCAGCAGCCAGGCAAAATGCTTTTAACCATGGCTATAAAGGCGCTATGTTTCCTTGGGAAAGTGCAGGTACCGGCGTAGAAGAAACACCAGTATGGGCATTGAGCGGCCCGTTTGAGCACCATATAACCGCCTGTGTTGGTATTGCCGCCTGGAACTATTATTGTGTCACGCAGGATAAGGATTGGCTGCGTGAAAAAGGCTATCCGCTACTAAAAGAAACAGCTATGTTTTGGGCAAGCCGTGTTGAAAGGAATGGACCCGGAAAATATGATATAAAAAACGTAGTAGCAGCAGATGAATGGGCAGAAAATATCGACAACGATGCCTTTACAAATGCAGCCGCAAAAGCAGTGCTGCAAGATGCTTCGGCCGCTGCAATTTTACTAGGTATAAAGCCCGATGCAGACTGGCTGAATGTAGCTAGCAACATTCCCATTTTAAACCTGGATAATGGCGTAACACGAGAGTTTGCCACCTACAATGGCGAAGGTATCAAACAGGCGGATGTTAACTTATTATCTTACCCGCTAAAAGAAATAACAGACCCAAAACAGACCCGTAAAAACCTTGAATATTATGAAACACGGGTACCAAATGAAGGAACGCCGGCTATGACACAAGGTATTTTTACGTTGCTTTATTCAAGGCTTGGCGATGGTGCTAAGGCCTACCACTTTTTTCAAGATGCGTACCTGCCCAACATGTTGCCACCATTGCGGGTACTGGCAGAAACCAAAGGCGGTTCCAACCCTTATTTTGGCACTGGTGCCGGAGGTATTCTGCAAAGTGTATTGATGGGTTTTGGCGGCTTGGAAATTACTCCCAAAGGCATCACTCAAATAAAAACAGCCTTGCCGCCCAATTGGAAAAGTGTTACACTAACTGGTATTGGTGTGGAGAAGAAAACTTTTATAAATAAGTAGCAAGCAACGTAGAAATAGTATCCAAAACTTATTTGATTCTTTCCCTTGCCTTATAGGCTTATCGTAGTATGGATGAGTGTTGGGGTTACGGAGCAGTGAATTGAAAAAATTAGCTATTTCGTTTAAAAATTCAGGGCCTAATCCTTTTGGCTTCGGCTTATCTTACAACATGTTTACTTACAGCAACTTACGGTTTAGCAGCACTACTTTTAATGGTACTATCAATGCAACAGTTACCATTACAAATGCCGGCAAAGTTGCTGGTAAAAAAGAAGTTGAATTATACATTTCTGCGCCAGTAAAAAAATGGATAAGCCAGCGGTAGAATTTAAAAGTTTTGCAAAGACAAACTTATTGCAACCTAACCAATCTCAAACTATTTCATTTGTTATCGATGCAAAATCGTTATCATTTTACAACGCTAAAAATGCCGCATGGATAGCCGAAGCCAGGGTTTATTCGGTAAAAGCTGGCGCATCACCTACCAACATAAAACAAACCGCCACCTTTGCATTGCCTAAACAAATGGTGGCGGAAAAATGCCATAAAGTATTAGTGCCACAGGTAGCGATAAAAGAATTGTCAAAATAAATATTGCGGCTTTAAGCTGTTTGTAAAAATAATTTGCCTGTAATGCACCACCAACGGGATTTTTTGTTATTTTCACATATCAAAAAATGCGTAAAGCTGCTGCCATATTATTATTAACGTTGTTTTTATTTAATACAATAGGATATAAACTATGGTTTGGTGTCGCCATGCAACGGGCAGATGTGAAGCTCGAAACAGCACTGGATAATAAAGATTACAATAACGACCAGCTGTTTACTTTAAAAGTTCCCATTAATTTGCCTTACCAAAATATTGCCTGCGGTTTTGAAAGGGTGAACGGCGAAATAATCGTAAATGGTGAAACATATAAGTACGTCCAACGCAAAGTGGCTAACGATACATTGTACCTGCAATGCATAAAGAATACCGTAAAAATAAAATTACAACAAAAATCAAACGATTATTTTGGTAAGATAAATGACGTGGCCAGCAATAATAGTACTAAAAAAATGCCGGGCAAAAGCAGCCAGTCCGCAAAATTCTCTATATCAGATTTTACCAATGATATTGCCCCGTGGAAATGCGTGCTTATTCCATTTACAACTACACCTTACAGCATCCAATTTTTCAATAATAGTAGCACAGCACATTTACAAAGGCTGATAAAACCTCCTGAAGTAGCTTAATTTGCTTCATTTTACTTACCAATCTTAACCGATTGTTTTTGTCATTTCTCTTTATCAAACTGTCATTAAAAAATGAAAAGACTTCTTGTTTGTCTTTGCATAATTGCATCGCTATATTCCTGTAAACCTAACCTAGCATATAAAAAATATTTGCACGACCCTCAGCTATTTTCTAATACGGTGCACGAATTAAATAGTGTTGTAATGGGCAATAATTTTCCGCCAATGATTGCAGCACGCAACTATACTTACGGCGCTATTGCGGCTTATGAAGTAATAGCAGCGGGTTATCCAAAAAAGTACAGCTCCCTGGTAGGGCAATTAAATGGGCTTGGCGCCGTAGCAAAGCCTGCGGCTAATATGCCTATTGATTTTGAATTAGCGGCTTTGCTGGCCTACATAAGAGTAGGCGAAGCGGTTACGTTTCCGGAAGGCAGCATGCAGGACTATAAAGACAGTATTATGGCGCTAGCCCGCAGCAAAGGGCTGCCGGAAAACATTGAAAAAGCATCGCAGCAATTTGCCGATAGCATGAGCGTAAGCATTATTAGCTGGAGCAAAAAAGATAATTATGCCCAAACAAGGAGCTCTGAAAAATATACTGTAAGAGACTTGCCGGGCAGATGGGTACCAACACCGCCCATGTACGCACAGGCAGCCGAACCCCATTGGATGGAAATAAGGACCATGGTGCTTGACAGCGCAAAACAATTTGCGCCACCGCCGCCAATTCCTTTTAACATTGATGATAAAAACGGCGCCTATTACCAGCAAGTGATAGCCATTAAAAATGGAGTAGATAGTTTAACAGACGAACAAAAACATATGGCAGATTTTTGGGACGATAACCCTTTTAAGCTGAATGTATCCGGGCACCTAATGTTTGCTACAAAAAAGTTTTCGCCATCCGGGCATTGGATGAGCGTAATCGGGATTGCTGCAAAAACAGCCCAATCCAATTATGACGAAACAGTATATGCTTATGCGAAAACCTCAGTTGGTTTGTTTGATGCGTTTATACAATGCTGGCAGGTAAAATATACATATAATACAGTTAGGCCCGAAACGGTTATCAATAAATTTATTGACCCTAACTGGAGGCCTTATTTGCAAACACCGGCGTTTCCGGAATATACTTGCGGGCACTCTACCATTTCAGCTGCCGCGGCAGAAGTACTGACAGGTATTTACGGAGATAATTTTGCTTACACCGATAGTACCGAACTGGAATTCGGCATTAAAAACCGCAGCTTTAAATCCTTCAGGCTTGCAGCGCTGGAAAATAACTCGGCCCGCTTTTTTGGCGGTATCCATTTTCATCCTTCCTGCATTGCAGCAACAGAAGAAGGTAAACAAGTTGGGGGCTATATTTCTGACAAATTAAAAATGAAAAAATAACCATTTTAAAAAAATTGCATTATGAAAAAAATTATAGCAACAATATTTATTACCACAATCTTTATAATAGTAGCCACTTTACAAGTAGCCGCACAAGGCTGCGTAGCAGTACGCAGCACAGGCAATGCCGGCATGGCACACCCAACCGAAAATGAAAATGGCACCTGGCAGTTAAACACCAGCAGCCGTTATTTCAGGTCGTTCCGCCATTTTTCCGGCACTACAGAAAATAAGCAGCGTTTGGTAGATGGCACCGAAGTTATTAACCATCAGTTTAGCCTGGATATTGCGTTGGCCCGCATAATTAACGACCGCTGGAGTTACATGGTTGATGTGCCCATCCTATCGAACACCCGTTCTTCTTTATACGAACACGGGCTGGTTAATGGCGTGTATGTTAAAAAAGAAAGGCACTCCATGCATTCATTCGGCATAGGCGATATGCGTTTTGCTGCGTACAGGTGGCTGCTTGACCCTAAGAAAAATAAAAAAGGTAACATACAGGCAGGCATAGGCATTAAATTACCAACCGGCGATGATGCTTTTAAAGACTACTGGTATAATGTAGGCCTTAACGGCACTAAAGAGTTGCGTACCGTTGACCAGTCTATACAATTAGGGGATGGCGGCACCGGCTTTACTGCAGAGCTAAATACCTATTATAACTTTAAGCACAACTTTGGCGTGTATGCCAACGCTTACTATCTGGCTAACCCAAGGGAACAAAACGGCGTACGAACATACCGCGAAACATTAACGCCTGCATTAGGCAACGAAGCTATCGCAAGCGTGCCAGACCAATATATGATTAGGGGCGGTTTTAATTATTCTTTTAACCACATTAAGGGGTTGTCGCTTGCGGCAGGTACCAAGTTAGAAGGCATACCAGTATACGACCTTGTTGGCGGCAGCGGAGATTTTCGCAGGCCTGGCTATATCTGGTCTATCGAACCAAGCATTAATTACCAGGTAAAAAAGCTTAATTTCTTCTTTTCATTGCCTTACGCCATTGCACGTAACAGAACGCAAAGCGTAACTGACAAAGAAAATTCCATTAAAACCGGCAAGCATATACAAGGCGATGCAGCCTTTGCAAATTATGTAGTAAACGTTGGCTTTAGCTTTAAGTTTAAGTAAGGTGATTGGCTTTTACTTTTTAAAAAATTTAAGCAAAAAAATGTTTTGGTGATGAAAAAAGCCCATTTCCAGGATTTGGGATAATAAAAATAATTATTACTTCGTTAATTATAAATTCACAATCCATTATTTACAGAAAACCTTTGCAAGTTTGCTACATTGCATTTAGAGTAAAATTTAATTATTTAGTAATAAGCCAAACTTGTTGAATTAATCCATTTACCTTACAATCTACAATCTTATCTGCCTTAAAAGAGGGGTTGAGCGGGAGTTAAAAAAAAGGCGAAAATTTAATTTATTTGTCATTAAATAGAAAATATTTATTTAATCCAAAACCAACATTAACAATGAAAAAATTATTAAAAGCTTTAATAATTATTATAACTATGGCACCATCCATAAGCCAGGCGCAAACAGATATTGATGCCATTATGATGGAGGAAAACCAATTGTGTATCGGTCCAATGTACAGCCACAGTAGCTGGAAAAATTATTGGGAAAGCACGATGAAAAGAGATAACCAAAATTTAGGCACAGTATCTACCAAAATGTTTTCTGTAATGGGCGCTTACGGCATCTCTTCTAAACTTAACCTGCTTTTTAATGTGCCGTACATAAAAACAAATGCATCAGCAGGTACGCTGCACGGCATGGAGGGTCTACAAGACCTTAGCTTTTTTATAAAATACATGCCGGTTGAAAAACAATTAGGACCTGGTACTTTTTCTGTTTATGCCATTGGCGGTGCATCTTTTCCCTTAACCAATTACGTTGCCGATTTTATGCCTTTATCTATCGGCGTGCACAGCAAAACTGCTTCTGCAAGGCTAATGCTTGATTATCAAGTTAATCATTTATTTTTTACTGGTTCTGCAACGTACACCTTGCGGGATAATATTAAGATTGACCGCACAGCTTACTACACAACCGAAACACATTTAACCAACGAAGTAGAAATGCCCAATGCCAACAACCTAAATTTTCGTGGCGGTTATAGAAGCAGCAAGCTGATTGCCGAAGCGGTAGTTAATAAATCTACAACGCTAGGCGGCTTCGATATTACCCGCAACAACATGCCATTCCCCAGCAATAAAATGGATGCTACTGTTGTTGGCGTTAATGTAAAATATGTTCTTACGCCAGATCATAATTTGTCGCTGGTAGGTGGTGGCAATACCACTGTTGCAGGAAGGAACGTCGGGCAGGCAACCACCTGGTATGGCTCTGTTTTTTATATCCTCGACTTTACGCACAAAGCAAAACAAACTAACAGCTCAGGTAAAACTAATTAACATGAACGAAAAAATATTTTTCTCTTACCTAGTAGCCATTATCGGGGTAATTGCTATTGCAGTAGCTTGCAATAAAGAGGTTGTTGGCCGTACCGATAATATAGCCGCCCTGCAGCCCACAAATACAGATGACAACGCAGGCACCTGGAAGCCGATATTATTGACAGCGCCAACAGATATTGTTGTGCCTGCACCCATAGCCACCACAGCCCCTGATTATATTTTACAGATAAGCGAAATAAAAAGTTTTCAGGCAAACATTACCAGCGAAGACCAAAAGTTAATTAATTACTGGAGTGCAGGCGCAATATTGCGCTGGAACGAAATTTTGCGTGATTTAGTAGCTAAGCACAACCTGCCGCCTTACCAAAAAGCAGATGGCTCTTATCCTATACCCAGTGCAAGTAACCCGTTGGCGTACCCGCAATTTCCTTTTAGTAACCCGCCTTATGCCGCACGTGCGTATGCTTATGTAAGCGCCGCCCAGTATGATGCTTTGGTAACTGCATGGTATTACAAAAAGCAATTTAACCGCCCTGCACCTTATACAGTAGATGCTAGCTTAAAAGTATTAGTGCCAAAATCAACTTTGCCATCATACCCATCAGAAGATGCAGTGGTAGAAGGTGCTGCCGTTGAAATGTTGAAATTATTGTTTCCCGGCGACCAGGAATTCATTACCGAAAAAGCGGCGGAGCATAGAAAAGTAAGGCTGATGTGCGGCGCCAATGTACGCAGCGATATTGAAGCCGGCGAAGCAATAGGCAAAGCAGTAGCACAAAAATTTCAGGCACGTGCAAGAGGCGATAGGGCAGGTGCCGCAGTTGGCTCACCAACTATTTGGGCAAAAATTGTAAGCGATTGCAGGGTAAGGGGCGACTCGCCATGGGTTAGTTTAGATGCACCTGCACGGCCGCCAATGCTGCCGGTATTTGGCAAAACAAAAGCATTTTTATTGGACTCGCTTACCGCATTATCGCTTCGGCCGTTACCACCGCCTGCGGTAGGCAGCGAACAAATGAAAACCGAAACAGAAGAGATATACCAGTATGTAATAAACCCAACCCGCGAACGTATAGCTATTGTACATTTTTGGGCAGACGGTGCCGGTACCTACACGCCGCCCGGCCATTGGGATGCTATTGCCGCAGAAGATTTTATAAAGAAAAATTTTAGCGAAGTAAGGTGGGCACGAAACATGGCGCTTGTAAATATGTCGCTGATGGATGCAGCTGTTGTTTGCTGGGATACAAAAAACTATTATTTTAACCCAAGGCCAACACAGTTAAACCCTAACATAAAAACGTTGACTGGCATACCAAATTTCCCCTCCTATATTTCTGGGCATTCCACGTTTAGCGGTGCGGCCTCAACCATTTTAGGCCATATCATTCCCGAAAGAGCAACCGATTACGCCAACATGGCACAGGAAGCTTCCATGAGCAGGATGTACGGCGGCATTCACTTTCGCAGCGATTGTACCGTTGGGTTAGTAGTAGGCAAAAACGTAGGCAACTATGCCATACAAAGGGCATTGACCGATGGCGCTGAATAAATAGTTATCATTGTCGTTAAATCAAGCCCTTTCCCCTCATTTGGAAATGATTAGGGTAAGGTAAACACAAATATGTAAATGCTTGAGTTTGTAGTTGACTCAGGTCATTGACAAAGCGAGAAGAACCTGCAATTATCGCATTTTAAAAGCAGGTAAAAAAATAGGGCTTTGTTGAAAAAATACCCCGCAAAAGCAAAATCTACGAATATAACAAAAGCGCTTGCCTAACTGCAGAAGCTATATCTGATTGGAGCTTTGTAGTTTACGTCCTTATTTTTAATTTTAAAGTAGCTTTTTTTGTAGTTGAGCTTAAATAATTAAAATTCCCTGCAATGCGTTGCCCTAACCCATCAGCCCTTCTATTGTACACTAGCCCCCAAAAAACTAAAACCCTGTTTCAAAAAGAAACAGGGCCTTATACACTCAATCAAAAAACCAAAATAACCAAAGTATTACTATTGCTTGTTTTGCCTTTGCGGCCTTAAAGCAGGTTCAATATCGCTTTTCCATTTTTTAAACTGGCCATCAGTAAAAATTATTTTTAATTTTTCATCACGGTCAATATTCATCTTCAGCATCTTATCCCTCATGGCATCCCTATCCAATGTGCCACCTGCTGCACGCATGTCTTCCCTTTGTTTTTGCATGTCGGCATAATAAGCTGTAAAAATGCTGTCCGTCTTACCCAATTTATCCTTGTCTAGTTTAAGGTCAGCTAGCTTTTCATTCAAGTTTTTTATCCTTTCTTCAACTGTCATCTTTTGTCCGCCACCTGGGCCTTGGGCAACTGCAAATGTGATACTTGCAAAAAGGGATACAACGGATAGCGTAATTTGTTTTTTCATATAAATCAACATAATTTATTTTTATATTAGACGATCTTTTTTAAAGAAACAGTCGCATAAATAATTATTTTTTTGGTCCTTCATTTTTTCGGCTTAGTGCCTTGTAAAATAACGAGTCGAATTTTGGCTGCTGCTCCGGCGTGCAAAGGCTTCTTATATCCCTAAAGTGCCTAAAAATTAATACCTCGATATCTTTTTGCTTGCTTACAGAAAGCATAGCCGTTGCAGTAATGGCCGAGTCGCTAAATTGCGCGCTGCTTAAATTTTTTAATTCCGCTTCCTTATTACCCCTGACAGAATCGAACATTACTTTAATAGTTGTGCTATGGTGTGCATTTAATGTATCATATTGTTGCAACTGCTCTTTGCTAAAACCAATATCAGTTTTTAAAAAGTTGCTTATCATCGCATACCTATCGCTGCCCCACATACCTCTCTTTGGGCCAGGCTTATTAAGCGCCAAAAAAGATAGCAGTACAATATTCGATAGCAATAGAATGCCAATAATAATAAGCAATAATTTACTTTTGGGTGTTTTTTCAATCATAGTATTATTGTATATCAGCGTTATAGATAGTGGCAAAAGTGGCGTTATTTCCTTCATCATCAACAAAACTTACAGAACGCTCTGCAGCACTTGTAGAAGATGATTTATTAGTAAGGATCACCGAAACATTGATGGTGATAATTAGGCAAAGCCCCAACACCATTACCAACGGGCGGCTAATATAACTGGCCATCGTTTCCCAAATACTTTTTACCTCTTTATCAAGCTTTGCATTAATGCGGGTAAGCAGGTAAGGTTTTGGCGATGCCCTTTGTATGTTGTTGAGGCTATTAAATGCAGCGTCAACTTTTTGGTCAGTACTTTCATTATTTTTCATGGCTTTTATTTAGCGGAATAGTGTAAATAATAATTTTTTAATTCTTTTTTAAGATTAGCTTTTGCCCTTGCCAGTAAAGATTCTACCGCGTAAAAGGAAGTATCCATAATGGCAGCAATTTCATGGTTGTTTAACCCTTCTATTTTATTTAGCGTAAAAGCTATGCGTTGGTTATCTGGTATTTTTTGCAATGCTTTAAATAATTCGCTCGCCCTTTCTTTGTTATCCAGCAATACGCCGGGATGATTGAATTCTACAGGGTGGTATTGGGAATTGTCTTTTTCGCCGAGCAACTTTTGTACTAAGGCAAACCTTTTTTTGCGCTTCTTCTTTTTTTCATGGTCCAATGCTTTTGCTATGGCTATCCGGTAAAGCCAGGTGCTAAATTTTGCCTCTCCTTTAAAGGAACCAATAGATTGATACACCTGTACAAAAACTTCCTGTGTGGTATCTTCAGCATCTGCTTCATTTTGCACAATGCTTACAATAGTATTGTATACCATATCCTGGTATAATTCTACCACGGCTTTAAAAGCCTGCGGCTGCCCCTGTTGTAAATTTTTAATTAATTCCTCTTCCGATTGGTTCAAAACATATTTTTTAAAATCCAATCAAAAATACTTAAAAAGATGGTCCCGCACCTCTGCCACCTGGGCCACCACCCGGAGGCATATCCCTGCCTCTTTCCTCATCGCTACTTTTTTTTGCTACACCAAAGTTTTTAAGGCTATAAGTAAACGTAAGCATAAAATATTGTTGTAATACCTGGCTTTGAGCATCTTCAATATAAGCGCCGGTAACCGTCCTTACAATACTTTGGTTTTGTTTCAATAAATCAAACACTGAAAGCTTTAATTCGCCCACACGATTTTTTAAGAATTTTTTGCCTATGGTCGCATTCCATAACCAGTAGTGTTGGTTAAAGCCATCTGTTAAGCCGCTATAAGTTTGCCCGGTAACATCGTTCTGTACAAACCAGCCTTTTTTATCAAGCAAATTCATTTGTACGCCCGCGCTTTGGTTTACATATTTTGTATTGGTGGTAATGTTAGATATAGTTTGCGCAGTGCTAAAGGCTGCATTGTACGACAAGTTAAAATCTACATACTCGCTTATATTGCTGGCAAACACAACGCCAGTGTTATAGGCGTAATTATTGGTAAGCGTACTGGTAGCATTGGTAAGCCCTGGCAACCTTGAGTAAGTAAACCCTGCATTAACATTAACCACTGTTTTTATGGCCGTTATCGGCAAGCTATAAGTAAAAAATGTACGCAGGCTTTTGTAGCCATCAAGGTTAACAGGTTTGCTTAACTGCGAGCCTCTGTTTAGCTTTATGCCTTGTTGTATAATGGTATCTTTACGTGCAATAAAAATACCGTTGGATATATAATCGCTTGCTGTTTGAAAAAAGATGTTGGCAAAAAAACTGTGCCCTGTTTTTGAATTTACAAAGCTGTACCTGCCCGAAATAAGGTGCGCATACGATTGCTTTAAATTGGGGTTACCACTGCTTACCCGTAATGGGTTAGTTAGGTTTACCACATCCTGCAATTGGCTTACAGAAGGAAAGTTGGTAGATGCCCGGTAAAACAAACGGATATTGCTGCTGGCAGAAAACTTTTTACGCCACATTAAATTAGGCAATACATTAGTGAACGACTGATTTACATTGGTATTTGATGGAAATATGCGCTGGCTCTCCAATTGCGTGTGTTGAAAGTTGGCGCCAAAAGATAATTGCTCATCCTTACTTTTTGAAAACCGATAATTAAGCCCTGCGTTGTTGGTAGTAACAGTATTATTGAACCGGTTAGATAAGCTGGTATCAAACAAAGAATATTTTGACCCATCGTAATTAAACGTTTGCTGGTCTGCCTTATTTTTTTGTATAGATGGATTGTAATCAATTTGCAGCTGGCTTTTTTTGCCCAAAGGTTCTGTATACGCAATACTGCCGCCAATAGTATGCCCATTGGTATTATTATCATTCGATTGTTGCTGGGTAGAATCTGTTATGCTATTATTATCAAAAAAGCGGTATTGTGCATCTGTAATGCTGTTGCCGTTATTTTTATTATAAGTGGTATTAAGCCCGAAAGAAATTGTGCGCCCTTTTTTTGCAAAAGAGTGACGGAACATAATATTGTTGCGGATGTTAAAGCCATTCCTATCTGCCGTGCCCCTGCTTAAAGAAGAGTTTACAGAATCTGCCGCATCATAAAAACTTTTCAACGATGATAAGGACGAAGCATTATTATTCTGGAAATTTATACTCGGTATTATAAATATAGAGTTAGAAGAATCCAGTTTATACTCCAGCCGCATATTGAAACGATGGTTGGTATTTTTTGATAAGGAATTGCTTGACTGCAAGCTATACAAATTTTTAGGTATAGCATAGGTTTGTGTACTTACCACAGCGTTATTTGTATTGTTGGTGCTGTTAAAAAAGTAACTACCTGTAATGATTAATTTTTTTTGGATCTCGTTACTGTAATTAATACCTATCGCATTTGTTTTGTTGATGCCGCTTACTTGCCCAACATTAAAATCGTTGCCAGCACCGCCTCCTCGGCCACCACCACCGCCACGCCCACCGCTGCTGGTAAGACCCAATAAATCTTGCGAGCCAAAGTTTTGCTGGTTAACATTATTGAAATTGCCTACAAAAGAAATTCGCCTGGTGCCATTAAAAAAACTCATATTGCCACCGGCTGCATACCGGCTGTCTG
>JAYVUJ010000425.1:0-7420 GCA_043788035.1 Ferruginibacter sp.
TTTTTTGGTGCTAACCTCTTTAAAAGTTTTTAATTTAAGCGGCACTACCTTTATTGATGAATGTACCGCAGTTGCCACGCTGATGTTTATGACCAGTAGCATCTTATCTTTTTTAGCTATCAGGAGCCAGACAGATAAATCGGAGAAATATGAGAACTTTGCCGATTATATATTTTTATCAGGCTTAAGCTGCCTGTTTATTACTATTATGATGGTAACGTTTAATTTTATTAAATAAGCCTTGCTTACTTTTTTACCTGCCAAACATTTTATCCAGCTCGTTCTTTTTAAAAGCTGTGTAAGTCGGCTTGCCGTTAGGGGTAATATTGGGCATGTTGCAGGCAAACAGGCCTTCTAACAAAGTTTTCATTTCTTTTTGCGTAAGTGGCGTACCGCCTTTTATAGCTTGTTGCCAGGCTAATGAACGAAACAATTTTTCTCTTTTTGAATATTTTAGATCGGCGCTAAAATGCTTGTATTGTTCCAGCATTTTTTCGATGGCCAGCTTTTCATTTCCCTGCCCTACATCGGCTGGCGTGCCCTGGATAACAAAAGTATTATTACCAAAAGGCTCTAAATGATAACCGAGGAAATGCAGCTCTGGCAAAAGTTCTGTCAGTATTACCATATCCATGGCAGTAAGCTCCAGCGTTATAGGAAAAAGGTTTTGCTGTATGGCGATGGGCTTGCCATCTACCGCTTTTATAAAGCGTTCGTATAAAATTCGCTCGTGTGCATTTTGTTGCTGGATAATTAAAAAACCGGTATCATCCTGAACAATAATGTAGGTGTTGTGCAGTTGCGTTAAATGCTCTATTACCATTACAGGCTCGCTTGTAAGGGAGCGTAAACTTACAAAGCCTGGCTCTGGGTTAGTGCCCACCAACTCATCGTTGGAATGTTCAAATGTTAGGCTGGTGGTATCCGGGCCTTTCTTTAAAGCCGGCTCATAAAAATCTTTCCAATGTTTTAGCTCGCTTTTATTTTCAATAAAATGCGCCTGGTTTTTTTGGCTGAAAGTGTTATATAATGAGGAAGAAGTGGCGGAAGATTTCTTCTCGTCGGTAAAAGGCTTACTGACAGAATCGAGTTGCTGTATGGACGGATCTAGTTCAAAATCGAGCGTAGGCGCAATGCTGAATTGTGCCAGCGCATGCTTTACGGCACTTTTTACAAAAGCGTACACTATCTTCTCATCTTCAAACTTAATTTCTTGTTTTGTGGGGTGTACATTGATATCAATTTGCGAAGGGTCGAGGTCGATAAAGAGCGTGTACATCGGGAAGCCATCCCTGGCTATCATTTCATCAAAAGCGCCCATTACCGCATGGTTTAAATACGCACTTTTAATAAAGCGGTTGTTTACAAAAAAGTATTGGTCGCCCCTTGTTTTTTTAGCTGTTTCAGGTTTGCCTACAAAGCCATAAATATTCATGTAATCGCTTTGCTCCTGCACACTTACCAGTTTGGCGCTGTAATTATTGCCTAAAATTTGTACAATGCGTTGCTTTAGTGAGCCACTTTCTAAATGAAAAACCTGTTGCCCGTTGCTGGTAAGCGAAAAGAAAATTTCAGGAAAAGACATAGCCACCCGGATAAATTCATCAATGATATGGCGCAGTTCAGATGGGTTGCTTTTTAAGAAATTCCGCCTTGCAGGCACATTGAAAAAAAGGTTTTTCATGGCTATGCTGGTGCCTTGCTGCATGGCTACTGCTTCTTGTTTCCTTACTACGCTGTTATCAATTTCTATGCAGGTGCCGGTAATGTCTTCTGCCTTTTTCGATTTTAATTCTACCTGCGATACAGCGGCAATGCTGGCGAGCGCTTCTCCCCTAAAACCCATCGTTTTAATGTGAAAAAGGTCGTCTATATTTTTTATCTTGGAAGTGGCATGCCTTTCAAAGCTCATGCGGGCGTCTGTTTCGCTCATGCCTTTGCCATTGTCTATTACCTGTATTAATGCTTTTCCGGCATCGTTAACTATTAATTTTATTTCTGTAGCGCCTGCATCTACGGCGTTTTCCAGCAGTTCTTTAACAGCACTGGCTGGCCGTTGTATAACCTCGCCGGCTGCAATTTGATTAGCAATATTATCGGGCAATAATTGAATAATGTCGGGCAAAGTTTCTCCTTGTTTTTTGCAAATTTACAAAGATATTTTTTGAGGTTAGGGCCAAATGCCGGAAAGATTTACATCTGCGCTGCAGCCGGCATCCTCAAAATTAAATAAGTAGGTAACGGGTGTATTAGCAACAAGGCTGTATTTACCATCAATAAACTGATAGATTTCTATTTTCTTAAAGTTTGTATCAACAATAAGATAGTCTTTAACCTGTTGGAATTGATAGATTTCCATTTTTTCGTTCCTATCTTTTGATGCTGTGGAAGGTGAAAGTATTTCTACTACTAATACCGGAGGAAAATCAAGAAAACTTATAGTAACAGGCTTATACACAATCAAAATATCAGGTTGCACAACTGTATTTTCCTCAATTTTCCAATCCAGCGGAGGGTATACTATGCAATTTTTACAATCCTTCAATGCAACATCAAAACGATAGCTAAGCGTCAATGATACCCGCTGATGGGCAGGTACAGGCATTGGGCTCAAAGCATAAGGCATGCCCTCAATCAACTCCCACTTGCCTTCCCATTGGCAATAGTCATCATAAGTATACTGCGGGCGATATCTTTCAGCAATTGGCATGGCGTAAAGTAAAAAAATATTTTCCGGACCTATCTCTATATAAATGTGCTTATTTTGTGGAGCAACTATTTACTATGGCAAGACAATTTTTTCTACTCGGCTTTTTACTAAGTAGCTTTTTTGCAGGAAAAGCGCAAAGCAATATAAAAGATGCTGCACAAGCAAACCGCTGGGCAGATAGTGTGTACAATGGTTTATCTGATGAGCAGCGCATTGCCCAATTAATGATACTGCGTTTATCTGCCTACGATTTTAAGACAAAAACGCCCATTTATTATGATAGCGCAGTGGCGGTGGCCATCAAAAAATACAACGTTGGGGGCATCTGCCTTTTTCAGGGCAACCCAGTTAAACTAGCCACCATCATCAATAATTTACAAAGTATTGCACAAACACCGCTGATGACGTGTATTGATGCAGAGTGGGGCGTAGGCATGCGCTTGTTTGATAGTGTGATGGCGCTGCCCAAACAGATGATGCTTGGCGCTATGCAGTACGATACGATAGTGTACCAGTTTGGCAAAGTAGTAGGCGAGCAATGTAAGCGCCTGGGCATAAATGTAAATTATGCACCGGTGGTGGATGTAAATAATAACCCCGACAACCCCGTAATAAACGACCGTAGTTTTGGGGAAGACAAATACAAAGTAGCGGCATATGGCATTCAATATATGAAGGGCATGCAGGATATTGGCGTTATGGCCTGTGCCAAGCATTTTCCTGGACATGGCGATGTTTCGGTAGATTCTCATTTCGATTTACCCGTTATCAACAAGTCGATAGCACAACTGGATTCGCTGGAACTATATCCTTTTAGGCAAATATTTAAAGCTGGTATCGCCAGCGTTATGATGGCACATTTATACATCCCATCCATTGATAGTACGCTTAACCGGGCCACTTCCATCTCCCCAAAAAATGTACAAGGATTAATGCGCACCACCCTGGGTTATGAGGGATTAACTTTTACCGACGCATTGGAAATGCAAGGCGTAAAAAAATATTTCCCTAATGGCGCGGCATCTGCACAATCACTTATTGCGGGCAACGATATGCTTTGCCTGCCTGGCGATATTGAACAAAGCCTGCAAAAAATTAAGGAAGCCATTAAAGATAAAAAGTTAAGCTGGCAAGATGTAGCGCTGCATTGCAAACGGGTGCTGGTAGCCAAATACTTATACGGGCAAAATCATTTTGAACCAATCAATACAACCAACCTTACCGCCGATTTAAATAAAGATGTACCTGCTATGAAAAAGCTGGTGGCCGAAAATGCCATTACCATATTGAACAATGCAGGCACAGATTTTTTTCCGTTGGTGGCAGGTACGAAAAAAGCCAATACCAGCGTGGCTTACGTAGCCATTGGCATAAGCGCCGATAATGTATTTGCCAAAAGGATGCGTGCCGATTTTAATGCTGCCGTTTTTTATTTTAATTATAAGCAGGATGCTGTAAGGATATTATCTACCGTGGAATTGATAAAAAAGCGCTACAAAAATGTAATCATCGGCATACATAATTACAGCCGTGCGCCACTAAATAATTTTGGTATTAGCGCCTCGGCAATTGATTTGGTAAAGCAGTTGCATGGGCAAACAAATAGTGCCACTTTTGTTTTTGGCAACCCTTATGCCATTAAAAACTTTTGTGCCGCAAAAAATTTAATTGCTTGTTACGAAGATGACGAGTACACGCAAAATGCAGCCCTCGATTTATTGGAAGCAAAAATTATTGCTAAAGGAAAATTGCCGGTAACAGTTTGCGAGGGCTACAAGTTTGGCAATGGCATAGTTACCGATGTTGTGATACCAAAAGCAAATTTATAGCGCAGCGGCTTTTTTTAGTAGTTGGCTTTTAATTTTATTAAGCATTTTTACATCATAAAAAATGTAATTTAAAATAACTTATGGTAAAAATGATATCATGCTATTATTAAAATGAAAACGTATATTGACCGTAATCCCAATAAATTATAATTCTCTCTATCAACAAACCTATTTATGAAATACTACACTACTTTGTTTTTCTCCATTTTTCTGATGCTTTCTGTCTTTTCCTGCAAAGATGAATATACTATTTGCGGCCAATCAAAAATTGTAGCTTTTAAAGTTGGGTTTTACGCTAATGGAGAATTACCGAGTGCAGTGCCATCGCTTACTATAGGCTTAGTTGGCGGTACCTATATTTATAATAAAAAACAAAACCTTTACAACGCCGCCTTTTCTATAAACCCCGCGGTTGACTCCGCTGCTTATTTTATTAAGTTAGCTGATTATTTGCCCGCGGATACTTTAACGGTTGTATACACAACGCAAAGCCTATTTATTTCTGCCGATTGTGGCAGTGTGTACACCAATGCTATCAGCCGTGCTTACTGTACCAAAAACACCATCGTTTCTGTTAAAATAACCGATGCAGCCATCAACCTTACCGGCAACGAAAATATAAAAATTTATTATTGAGCCTGGGTTAATGGATAATTTTTAAATGATAATTCAATGGCGCTAGGTTAAGCGGTTTTCGTTCTGCAAAGCCAAGCACCCATCTCCCTTGGAGAGGGGTTGGGGGGAGGTAGAAAAAGCGGAGCAATCCTTAGCTTGATGGTATTGAATGATAGTTGATAATGAAGGCCAGCCTTATTAAGTAGGCAATAAAAATATTTTCCACATTTACAAAAATAAACGGCTGCTTTTTATACAGCCGTATTAATTAACGCCCCATTTTAAACTATGTGGCCTAAAATAGTACGGCTTTCAATTACATGTTTTAAATTTGGTTTCACTTACTAAAAACCGGTTGTTAGTTATGTCGAACTCTTACCAAATAAATTCATTAGAACAATACAATGCTGCTTATAAAAAAAGCGTAGAAGACCCCGAAGGTTTTTGGGCTGATATTGCAGATACTTTTTTATGGCGTAAAAAATGGGATAAAGTATTGGATTGGAATTTTACCGAACCAAAAATTGAGTGGTTCAAAGGGGGCAAGCTCAACATTACCGAAAATTGTATTGACCGCCATTTAGAAACAATGGGCGAAAAGCCTGCCATCATCTGGGAACCTAATAACCCCGAAGAACGCACCAGGATTGTTACCTACAGCCGCTTACACAAAAGAGTTTGCCAGTTTGCACAAGTGCTAATAAACAACGGCGTTAAAAAAGGCGACCGCGTCTGCATCTACATGGGTATGGTGCCAGAGCTGGCCTATGCTGTTTTGGGCTGTGCCCGCATTGGTGCCATACATAGCGTTATTTTCGGCGGCTTTAGCGCCCAGAGCATAGCAGACAGGCTACTGGATGCTCAGGCAGAATTTATTGTAACCTGCGATGGCGCTTATCGTGGTGGCAAAGATATTCCGCTTAAAAGCATTATCGACGATGCCCTGATAGGTAACCACACCGTAAAAAAAGTGATTGTATATACCCGTACAAGAACTCCGGTTTCCATGCTTAAAGGGCGGGATGTTTGGTGGGAAGACGAAATGGAACATGCGGAAACGCAAGTTGAAAAAGACAACGTGGTAAGCATGCCAGCCACCGAAATGGATGCCGAAGACCCACTGTTTATTTTATACACTTCCGGCAGTACCGGCAAACCTAAGGGTGTAGTGCATACCTGCGCTGGCTACATGGTTTGGGCTAACTATACTTTTTTAAACGTGTTTCAATACAAGCCCGGCGATGTGCATTTTTGTACGGCCGATATTGGCTGGATAACAGGGCATAGTTATATACTATACGGCCCTTTAAGTGCAGGTGGCACCAGCATTATGTTCGAAGGCATACCAACCTATCCGGATGCTGGCAGGTTTTGGGATATTATCGAAAAATACAAAGTAAATATTTTATACACCGCACCTACGGCCATAAGAAGCTTAATGAGTTTTGGGCTGGATCCATTGAAGGGAAAGGACCTTTCTTCTATAAAAGTACTAGGCACCGTTGGCGAGCCAATTAATGAAGAAGCCTGGCATTGGTACGATGAGCATATCGGCAAACAAAAAAGCCCCATTGTAGATACCTGGTGGCAAACAGAAACCGGCGGCATACTAATATCTAACCTGGCGGGTGTTACGCCTGCAAAGCCAAGCTGGGCCACACTGCCACTGCCCGGCATACAACCAGTACTGGTAGATGAAAATGGTAAGATTGTAGACGAGCCAGACGAAGAAGGACTGGTAAAAGGCAACCTCTGCATCAAAGCACCATGGCCCGGTATTTTACGCACCACATACGGCGACCATGAACGTTGCCGCACCAATTATTTTGCCACCTACCCCAACTTATATTTTACCGGCGATGGCGCCATGCGGGATAAAGCAGGCAACTACAGGATAACCGGCCGTGTAGATGATGTGCTGAATGTAAGCGGGCACCGCATTGGCACTGCAGAAGTAGAAAACGCCATCAACATGCATGCAGGCGTTATAGAAAGCGCAGTGGTAGGCTATCCGCACGATATTAAGGGGCAAGGCATTTACGCCTATGTAATTTATAGCCGCTCCCACACCAATGAAGAAGCAACCAGAAAAGATATTTTTCAAACCGTAAGCAGGATCATCGGCCCAATCGCTAAGCCGGATAAGATACAGTTTGTAACCGGGCTGCCAAAAACCAGGAGCGGCAAAATTATGCGCCGTATATTAAGGAAGATCGCCGAAGGAGAAACAACAAATTTAGGCGATACATCCACCCTGCTTGACCCT
>JAYVUJ010000426.1:0-3108 GCA_043788035.1 Ferruginibacter sp.
GTTTCAGAATTTTCTGGTCCCGGTGTACGGAAGGTATTGCCTTGCGTGCAGATATTAAAAAAGACGATTTTTTAAAAGCGCAATATGCGGCACTTTGGAAAAAAAAATAAAGTAAAACCAAAGAACAAAGGAGATTGCGCGGTCTTAGGACTGAATAGTTAGAAAATGGAATAAAAATTAGATATTTACCGAAATAGTATCCATAAACAATGGGCTGGTAGAAAAATCCTCCTCACCTTTAAGCGTAATGCCTTTTAAATCTTTCAAATGAAAATCGGCTTCTTCTGATTTTAAAAATTGCCACCATCGCTTTTGGGTATACAATATTTGCTGTGCTTTAAAAGCAAAGACCAGCGGCACTATGCCTTTGTGCTTTAAAGTCATGGCATTGTCTTTATTATGGCTAACATCTACGCTTGCATCGAGCACTGCTTTCAAGGTGGCATCAATTTTTACCTGCTGCCCGTTTTCTTCTTCCACCACAACCGAGAATGTATTGCTTTTAAGTGTTGCGGTAACTATGTACAATTCACTATCCTGTAACTTTTCTTTAAAGGTATAAAAGCCTGTCAAATCCGGCTGGCCCATAGTTATGAAATTATCAAGATCCAGCAGGCTTACTTTATCTTCTGTTACATTCTCATAACATATTTTGACAGTACTAGTTTTATCTAATTTCAACTTACCACAAAGATTCCCCATTTTTAATTTCTTCAACAGCCAGCCAAGTATTTCAACACCTCCTTTTGCATCGTAGGTTATGTTGGCCACGCCTTCTACATCGCTTACAGTTTTATCTTTTATAACAGTTGGAGGTGCACTATCGCCTGTTTTAAAAAGCCTTTGCACGGGGCTTTCTACAGAGCTTACATCGTTTCCATTTTTGTACAGTAGCAGCAGTGGGGCTATGTCTTCTTTAGGCAGCTCGATAAGGTTGTACCCTTTATCGCTTAACAAGTTTTTTAATACTTTGGCCATACGTATATAGGTTTATTAAATCAAGACAGGTATTTGGTAAACAGGTATATTATTGATAGCATCCCACTGAGGCACGTATTCTTGTATAGCATTTATGGCTGCCTGGTGGCAATCTGCAATTGGCAACGGAGCATCTGCCACTAGCCCGGCATAAAATTTAGCCGCATACAAAACGCCCGCATCTGCAGGAAAGGCAGCTTGAGTGCCCAGGGCATAGCTGCAGTAATTTTTAGCAGCTATAGCATGCGGCTTGCTGTTACAGGCACTTATAATAATCACCATTCCTTTTTCTCCATTGCTATATGTTTGCAGTACTTCCGCAAATTCATATACCGGCATAGGGCATTTTTCTTTGTCTTCGTTTTCAAAATACAGCCCATCTTTAAGCGAGCCGTGCATTGACAGATGCAAGTAACTAGGCGAATACATTTTTAGTATTTTTAAAAATTCGTTCTTTCTTACAGCCGTTTCAATTTCTATTTTATAATTGTTACGGTCTGTCCCCGGGCGAAGGCTGTCTTTTATTTGTTTAAATTCTTCCCCAAAATCTAAAGGGTTTATATCTTTTGGGCTTGTACAAATAAACAGTACAACCTTTGGGGCCATACCGGTTAAAAGCTTTTCAATATTGTTCCTTGTATACTTATCCTGAAAGTAATAAATGCCATCTTGGAGCGATGAAAAGCTTCCCGGTGCTACAGCCTCTTCACTGTGTAGAGCAAAATCCAACAGTTGCTTTTGCGGTAAATTAAAACGCTCTTTTTTAAACAGCTTTTGCGATGTCTTTTTAAAATAGCTATCGGCTAATTTAGCTTCCGCACTATTTTCTTTTAATGATATTTTATTATTTTTTATATTATTTAAAAGGATGCGTATGGTTTCTTTTTCTAAATGGATCCTTAATACATTTATCCGCAGGTTCCGCAATACTATCTTTGCAGCTGGCGATGCAGCTTCAAATTTTGCCGGAGTTTCTATCAGCCAGACTTTTAATGTATAGCCTTCGTGCTTAAGCTTATAGCCATGTAATTTCAATGAGCCCTCGTCCCCGGGCAATAAAATTTCATTCAATAAAAATGAAGGTACCGGTAGTTTAATGGCAACATTGGCAGCATACACAAGCATAATTGCAATTTCGCCCGCCACTATTAATTTATCTTGTTCTTCCGTCACTATCTTTCTAGCTGTAGATTCTACAAAGTACCTAGCGGCAAGCTTAGGACCGGCTTTATATAATTTACTTTTTTCTGAATGTATGGTTACAGTTAAGTTGGCGTAATGTCTTAAAATGTCTTTAAGGCTTACACTGCCTTCTTCAAATGTAGATTCATTTATTTTATTTTCAGTATTATCTACAAAGCCAGCCTCTATCTTACCAAGAAAATAACCATCAGAAAAATACCTGCGGTAGCTATTAAAAATAGCCGGCACTATGCCCTCTGCTATTGCAAAGCCTTGCTTATGCAGGTCTTTATATTTCATTGAAAGGTGGGTATTGCAAAAATAGTCCTCTGCAGCCCAGTCGTCACTGCCACCTGCATTACGTTCTTGCACAGCGCCAAAATGCCGGATAAATGCTTTTGAATTTGGAGATAATCCATGCCAGGGAGGGTTGTTCAATTTTCCATTATAGCCTTTTAGTAAAGGCCTACAATCTATAACAGGAAATTGAAACACAAGGTGCATAAAACGTGCAATTATGTCAAATAAGAAAAAGGAGGGTTCTCACAAAGATTGCCCCCCGAACGTCAACCATTATGTACCCAACTTATTATGATCTTGTAATCATTCGTAAAGTAAGGCCTGGTAGCTGCCAATAGCCAGGCTAGTCTAGCCTTGGCTGTTTCTTGCCACTGTCAAGTTATAAAAATTAAATTATCCTGCAAACTTTTGCGGATTAATTTTTTAGCCTAATTGTTAAGTTTTTTTTATTTTGAGAAAATATGCAGGCTATAATTTTATGTGTTCACTAAAGTTATACTATCCAATCTTTTTTTGCCAGCCATAACCGTTACTCAAAACTCTTATTACATCCATGAATATGGTAGTTAGCAAATTGTTTGTAAGAAATTCAATTTCTGTTTCAACAATATAACCGTTTCCTGCTGCCTGCAATATGTCCAGCAATGG
>JAYVUJ010000427.1:0-7621 GCA_043788035.1 Ferruginibacter sp.
CTACGGGAGATGAACGCACAGTAGTGGGTGCGCACTCAGCTAAAATCTTATCAGATCCCCGGTATGAATTTATTGACGCAAGTGGCAATGTTATTGCAGACCCTGCTAATAATATTGCGCCCAATACAGATGGTACCTATACTGTTGAATTTAGAAAAAATGTTGGTTTTACGCCGGCTTCGGTAGTGCCGCCTGCTTTACCTGGGCCAGCGTTTCAGGGAAAAAAGAATAACCCTAAAGGAAGCACCCTGGCACCTATTAACTGGTTAGACGCAGATATTTTGCATGCAGGCGAAAGTGTGGCGGAGTTTGGGGCGGGGGTACCGGGCGGCAACCAAAAATATGGAAATGTAAAAGGCGTTAACTGGACGGTAATACTGGTAGATGGGGCAATAAAAGCATCCTATCCCATGGGCCCTGTTACAACGCTTCCCTCAGGAATAACTATTATTCCTAAAGTTCCTTAACTTAAAAATTATTAGCGTAATTTTTAAAAATAATAAATTGAGTAGTATGGATTTAGTAAATGAAGTAGATGTTTTATTATCAAACGCAGTGCTTGAACCTGAAGGCTGGTTTGATTATTATGAAGATGTGGCAATAAGGAAGGCTTCTGCTTTTAAGGATGATAACTGGCTTGCGATAAAAAATTTATGGCCAGTAAAAGATGATGCCTGGCAGATGAAATTTGCGGGTTTACTTGGCGGTGTAAATTATCAGGTGGCGATACCTATTTTAGAAGAGATGGTAACTAAATGCAGTGCCGGGGTAGTAAGCGAAGCACTTAATTCGTTAAATAATATGGATGGGGATGACTATTTTTTTATTCCGAAAAAGGAAATGGCCGAACAGCTTCACCATCTTTATAAAACTGAGCAGCATACCATTAAAAAGCAAACGATAGCATCATTATTAAACAGGATAGAATAATGCTTGCATTTTTTAACAGGGTATAATTTTTCATCAACAAATAAAACAACTTGTTACCCACTTTACACATCAAATTATTCAACAAACGCATCCACTCTTTTCATTTTTTTGGAGTGATGGGTTTTGTGCTTGGCACTGTGGTGGGTGTATTACTGGCAGTTGCGCTTCATTTAAAGCCAATAGTTGTTTTGGGGATGAGCGCCATTGGTGCCTGTATTTTTTTTCTGTTAGCATCTGGTGCTAAGTGGCTCTTAAAAAAAGAAGTTATCGTTTACTACCACCACGAAATAGCCATTATTATTTTTTGTGCCATAGCCTTATATTTCCTGGGCTTGCCCGTACTTACTTATCTTGATATTGCAATAATAGGGATGGCAGTTTTTTTAGGTTTTGGCCGTATTGGTTGTTACTCAGTTGGTTGCTGCCATGGGCGCCCTTATATGCATGGGGTAAAGTATGGCCAACAGCATGTGGCTGCGGGCTTTACCTGGTTTTATAAAGATGTGGCTTTGTTTCCCATACAGGTTGTGGAAGCTGCTACTATATTTTTATTGGCAGGCTTTTTTGTTTTTTTATTATTAAATAATGTACCACCAGGTACTGTACTGGTTTGTTATACAGTAATTTATGGATTGATAAGGTTTATATTGGAATTTTTTCGTGGCGACCCGGAGCGGCCATCATGGAAAGGGCTTTCCGAAGCACAGCTTACAACCTTGCCGCTGGTGGCAATAAGCCTTGTGTTGGGCAATTTTGGCTACCTGCCTTTGTACAGCTGGCACTTAGTAATTTTTGCCTGTCTGCTTGCTGCAGCTTGTTACATCATCCGTGTAAAAAACCGTTCATTTAGGTATCAATTATTTACTGCTGTACATGTAAAAGAGATGGCCATTGCTTTACGCATGTTAGCAAAGCCTTCCGCAACATCATTAGTAAATAATAAAAGCACTGGCATAAAAATCTTTACAACAAAACAAAGTCTCTCTATTTCATGCGGCCATTATAAGGTGGATGGCCAATGTGTAAAGCAATATACTATATCGGCTAATGGTATTATAGATAATGTTATGGCACACAAAATTTCAAAGCTTATCTGCCAGTTAGAAAACAATACAGATGGGTATCAATTATGCAAAACTAAAAATGGCATCTACCATGTTTTATCAAAGCAAAAATTACCTCCTGAAAAATTGTTTGCACAGCAACTGGTTATTTTAAAGAAGCCTGCGCTTTTTGGGAAAAGTTAAGGCAGGTAAAATTGCCTTTAAGTAAAATAGGTAACCAGGTTTTTAATTTTATTTCCGCAAAAAAGGTTTCTCCCTAAATAATTGCATCCCAAATAAAATAACCCTATTTTGATGATTCATAAAGTTAAATTTTTTTTCTCTCAATACTTCCCAACAAACCTGCAACTGTTTATGATACATTTTTAAATTAAAACATCATGTCATACCGTTCACGTTTATACAACCACCGCAACAAACAATCGCCTGATGCAAAGGAAAAGCCTTTCTTCTCACACCAGCAAGAAGGTAATAGCCATCAGGGCAAGGGCTCTTTTTTTCAGGCAAAATTAAATGTAAATAAACCGGGCGACCAGTACGAGCAGGAAGCCGATAACGTGGCACATGCGGTTGTGAATAATACTACTGCTTCACCGGCTGTACAACATAACAAAATAAGCAGCATCCAAAGGCTTTCTTCGTCAAAAGAAGAAGAAAAATTTAGTACCAATGATGCACGTATGCGAAGGGATAAAGAAGTACAAAAAATGCCTGCCAATGCTGAAAAAGAAAAAGAGAAAGGCATCCAAAAAAAGGATAACCCTTTAAAAGAGGAAGATAAATTAAGTGGCGGCAAGCCTGTACAAAAAATGGATGATCCGTTAAAAGAAAAAGAAAAAGTAACCACAGCACCGATACAAAAAAAACAAGATAGCAACAGCGCGTCAGCATCGCCACAATTATCAAATTCTATCGAAAACAGTGCAGGTAAAGGGCATGCCTTGCCCACAAATACAATGAAAGAAATGAGCAGTTCTTTCGGTGTGGATTTTAGTGGCGTAAAAGTGCATGACGATACAGAAGCAGCGCACATGAACAAAGAATTAAACGCCCTTGCCTTTACGCATGGCAATGATGTATATTTTAATGCAGGCAAATTTGACCCTGAAAATAGTACTGGCAAATTTTTACTGGCACACGAGCTTACGCATGTGGTGCAACAAAATAATAGCTTAAACAAAACAGCCATCCAAAAAGATGATGACAATAGCCGGGACCCTTCTGCCCGCGACCCTTTAGCTGTACAGCCTGGCGGGCCATTGGATATGAACGACCAGATGTTTACTTTAAAAAGAAACAATGATGGTACTTTTGAAGGCTGCGGTCCTATACCCGGGGGTGCGCCGGGAAGTGACAATGCTTGTATCAATGCAGATTCTATTGATAAGATAAAAAGTTATTTTAAACCCAAGCCTTCAACATCTGTTGTCGATCGCCCGGCTAAATGCCCGCCCGAAAGATGGAATACCATGTTTAATTATTGCTGTCCGGAAGATAAGCACATAGACCCTCAAAATAAATTCAATTGCATTGGCCCTAAAGAAAACCCTCCGTTGCCAATACCAGATGCAGCGCCTCAACAAAAAGGGGATTATGAATTACCAGGTACTGATAATCAGTATGCATAAGCACTATAAATAAATAATTAAACATGCCCATCATTTCCCTTGCCATACAAAAAGGCGGCTCCGGCAAAACAACTACTGCCATTAACCTCGCGGCAGCATTGCAGCTAATGGGTAAAAAAATTTTACTCGTAGATGCTGACCCGCAAGCCAATTTAACACAATCACTCGGCGTATTAAATGAGCCGGATAAAAACCTTTTTACCGAATTAAAAAAACAGATGGAAGGGCAGGAAGAAGACCTTGAAAAAGTAATTATTAAATTGCCTGGCGGCATGCATCTCGTACCTTCCTCCATAGAGTTGGCCGGTGCTGAGCTGGAGCTGGTAAGCGTGTATGGAAGGGAGCAATTATTAAGCTGGATGCTGAAGCCAATGGAAGATAAGTACGATTTTATTTTTATCGATTGCCCGCCAGCCATTAGTATGCTTACGGTAAACGCATTGGTAGCAAGCCGCTTTGTGCTTATGCCGCTGCAGGCAGAATTTTTACCATTAAAAGGCTTGCGTAGTTTTCTTCATCATTTTACTAACATCGTAAAAATAAAAAAAAGATTGGGGCTCGATATTGATATACTTGGCTTTGTACTTACCAAGTACGATGAGCACAAAAAAATGAACCGCGAAATAAGCAGGCAACTAGGAGCTGAATTTGGCAGCAAGCTGTTTCAGGCACGCATACGTACCAACATACAATTGGCACAGGCGCAGGAAGCAGGCGTAGATATTTTTAACTTCGATAAAAATACCAATGGCGCAGCCGACTACCTGCAACTGGCAAAAGAATTTCTATTAAAAATAACATAAACAAAAAATTATGGGACACAACTATTCACCCGAATTTAATTATCTTTTTCAGCTGATAAGATACAGGATAAACAATAGTATAGATGCGGCTAACAACCAAACAGAACCTATACGGCCACTCCTAAATAGTTGGAACAAGCACCTTGCAGCTTTTATCAATACCAACCAGTTGGATAATAATGCAGCTTTGCTGCTGTTGATCGCTATGGCGCCGTATGTGTATCCGCATTTATTCGATGATGCCATAGGCGAACAATTTAGCAACCTTAATTTTCCCAGGATTGGCGGCACGCATGGCAAAAACTTCCGTGGTTTTTTACCTACCGGCGAAACCGCTTTTTTTGTTATTTCCGGGGATGATGCGCAAAAACGAGGCGAGGTGCAACTGCTATTCCAGGCAGATCATTTATTTGCAGAAACAAAAGTATTATGGCTCGAAACCCTTCCGGATGGAGAGCCTTCGTTACATGGGCGGATCATAATGTCGCCAGATTATTTAGACATGCTGATAGAGGGCAAGCACGCAACGCCACACTTTAGCATGGCTTTTCCTGCAAGGCGCATTACCACAAAACTTGCCTGGAAAGACCTTGTCATAAGCGACGATTTACGGCAGCAGATAAATGAACTGGAGAACTGGCTTTGTTACAACGAACAGCTGGTAAATGAATGGGGCATGGGCGACCGTTTAAAAAAAGGCTACCGTACTTTATTTTATGGACCATCCGGCACCGGCAAAACATTTACCGCTGGGCTGCTAGGCAACCAGGTTAATAAAGAAGTGTATAAAATTGACTTGTCCATGGTAGTATCAAAATATATTGGCGAAACGGAAAAAAATCTGGAGCTGCTTTTTGCAAGGGCAGAAGATAAAGGCTGGATACTATTTTTCGATGAAGCTGATGCCTTATTTGGTAAACGCACCAGCGTAAAAGATGCGCACGATAAATATGCCAACCAGGAAGTCTCGTACTTATTACAGCGCATTGAAGATTATAATGGCATGGTAATATTGGCCACTAACATGAAGAATAATATCGACGAGGCGTTTATAAGAAGGTTCAACTCCATTCTTAAATTTTCGTTGCCAGATGCAGATCAGCGTTCGGATATTTGGAACCTTTCATTCCCTAAAAATATCCTTTTTTTAAAAAAGCATATTCCCCTTAAAAGTAGTTCTACCTCACCCAATAACGAAAGGCGCGAGACAATTAATATTGCCGAACAAGTAAAAAAATACCCACTGTCTGGTGGTAGCATCATCAATGTAGTGCACTACGCCAGCATAAAAGCATTGGAAAAATTTCATCTCGATAAAATTGCTTTTGCAAACTTAAAGCCAGTGCCACACAAGGTTGTAGAGCAAGTAGCCGGCACCCAGTTTTTCGATTTGGAAGAAGATGTGGCCGAAGCGCCCCAAATGGCTATTTACCTTTCGGATGTTATAGAAGGCATAAAAAAAGAACTGCTTAAGGATGGGAAGCCTTTTTAAAGCTTGCTTTACGGTTATAATTTCTTTTGCCCCAGCCAATATAAAGCTAGGTGGGCCTTTGCAGGCGCCGCACTTTTTTACAGTTGTTTTTTATGGCGGCTTTTACCACAATACTGGTAGGTACTACAAGTATGCCCTATTACCGTAAAATAAAGTTGGTATCGTTTTAAAAGCTTAAAAACACGGGTAATTATAAACGGCTCAATAGCATAAAGAACCCCTTGTAGCTGATGCCGTAAAATGTACAATAAAAAGCTATAAATAAATAACCAGGCTTAGTGCAATTAAGTCGCAGCTTTTTCTTTGCGTGGATAGGTTTAAGGGACAGTAAAGACAAATGTGAAAATCCTCAACTAACGGCCATTATATATCATTTATTAAAAGGTGTAAGGCTGGTTCGTCCAGCAAGGTTATTTTTTTTCCCTCTACCACTATCATTCGTTGCGCCGCCATTTCTGCCATCATCCTAAAAACTGTTTCGTAAGTAGTACCCGTGTACGAAGCAAAATCTTGCCTGCTAAGTAAAATATTGATGTGCCCTTCTTCGCTATTGCTAAATTTTGTTTTTAATAAAAGTAGCGCCTGTGCTACACGCCCCTTTACTGTCATGTGTGCAAGATTCCGCATTTTTCTTTCAGATAATTTAAGTTCTTCCGCAAAAAATAACATCAGTTGGTATAAAAATCCGTAATTCACTTTTAGGGAAGATGTAAAAAAATCAATCGGTATAAAACATGCGCTTGCATTTTCTAGTGCCGTAGCAGATACCGGGAACATATTATCTTCTCCCAATCCCCGGTGCCCAACAATATCACCTTTGTGGGCAAACCTCACTATCAGTTCTTTTTGCCCCCATTGCTTATGTACTTTAAATACGCCACTGTAAACAAAATAAATCCCTTCCATCAATTCGCCTTCTTTAAAAAGTAAGCCGCCTTTTTTAATCGCTACCAGCTTTCTGTTTGCATCAATGGCAGGCAGCCAATCCGGTATGCATAATTTACAGAACATACAACTTTTTAAATCACAGGCAGCTTTAAGTATTTTCATATATAAATAAATAATCTTTGTATATTTTATACATCTTTAAAATCATTCAGTTTAATAAATAGTTAATAATCAATGATATGTGGTAAATAGTCACCTAGCTGAATGGATTTACGCATTAAAACTTAGCATTATAAAAATAAATATGTTGAAATATATTCAATTATAATTTGTGATTATTTATAAAAGTTGTAAAATTGTGATGTAAATCATACTTTTTGAGTGTAAAACAAAAATAAGTAAAAATAATATTTAGATATTTATAAAGTTAATATAAATGTCTTCTTTTGATTTCAAACACAATAATAAGTTATTTATGAAGATTATAGTGATAGGAAATGGGATGGTGAGCTATAAGTTTTGCGAAAAATTAATAGCCAAGCCCATTGCATCCATTGAGGTAATAATTTTTGGTGAGGAAACCCGCCCCGCCTATGACCGTGTTCACCTAAGCGAATTTTTTGCCGGTAAAACTGCCGACGATTTATTAATGGCCCCCGCAGCCTGGTATGCCGCCAACAACATCCGGCTTTATACCGGCGACCCCATTCAAAATATAGATAGAAATAATAAAACAGTCCATTCTTTTAAAGGGCTAACCGAAAAATATGATGTGCTTATCTTAGCAACGGGCTCCTCCGCTTTTGTACCGCCAAT
>JAYVUJ010000428.1:0-2332 GCA_043788035.1 Ferruginibacter sp.
TTTTTAGCACTGGATTACTTTTAAATTGGATGCCCGTATAATTTTAATTCAACCAAAAAGAATAAATTATTATATACTGCTTTAATGTTATAAATAATGAAAAATAGGAGTAAATAAATTTAATGTCAAAATGCTTAAGTTTACAGTCTTTTTTTATGTTCATTTTTTCTCAAGTATTCCGCAAACGAATTGTCTTTTTGCGAGTAGTTAATTTAAAAACGTGTTGATGGATACTTATCTAAAAAATTGAAATGCTTTAAATTTTCTATTAAATGGTGAGGCAAAACCAGTAGTAAAATAGCTGGATTAAAAGGGATTTTTTGCGCCAATAATATTGGGCTTACTTATTATATTATGTTGGATTTTGGCGAAGGGGTTAAGTATTATTTTGCCGCATAGACCATCTTTGCAAAAAAACAGGCTGCATCTTTAAAAGAGTACATTACGAAAAGTTATAGTAATACTTTACTGCAAGGAAAGAATTTGAAAATAGAAATGATTCTTTTACAGATGATTACACTTTTTTACTAGGAATTTAAAACGATATAAGCCACTTATACTATCAAATGTAATTTTTACGCTTGAGTGGAGTTATGCAGTGAGGAAACAAACGAGAAAAGAGTATAAACAATAAAATACTGTTTACTTTTTTTTAATAAATGTTAAACAATAAAATATACCTTAAAATAAAAAAACTTTGATGCCAGACTAGACTTTAATTTAATAGATTGTATTTTTACAATACCATATTAATTAAGAGTAGTTTTTTAAGCCACATCAATTTTTTCATCCAGATAAACATCCTGTATGGCATTTAACAATTCAACGCCTTCCGCAAAAGATTTTTGAAAAGATTTCCTGCCGCTAATCATACCCATGCCACCTGCCCGTTTGTTGATGATGGCCGTACGCACCGCCTCTTTCATATCCGTTTTAGCGTTAGATGCCCCTCCAGAGTTAATAAGCCCTGCCCTGCCCATAAAAGAATTCACTACCTGATAGCGGCATAGGTCTATCGGGTTATTGGTAGTAAGTTCGCTGTACATGCGTTCATCAAATTTGCCGTAGGTTACGCCATCTGCATTCAACATTTTATAGCCGCCATTATTCTCTGGCAGTTTTTGCTTAACGATATCTGCCTGTATGGTGGCGCCCAAATAATTTGCTTGTCCGGTTAAATCAGCCGATACATGATAATCTTCCCCATCTTTTTTAAAGCTATTATTGCGCAGATAGCACCATAAAACTGTTGCCATACCCAGGTTATGCGCTTCTTCAAATGCTTTTGATACTTCAATTATCTGCCGGTCGCTTTCGGGCGAGCCAAAATAAATAGTGGCACCCACCGCAGCTGCGCCAAGGTTCCATGCATCCTTCACTGAGCCAAACATTACCTGGTCGAATTTATTAGGATAAGTAAGCAATTCGTTGTGGTTAAGCTTAACGATGAAAGGTATTTTATGGGCATATTTTCTGGCTACTATTGCCATGCAGCCAATGGTGCTTGCTACTGCATTACAACCACCACCTATTGCTAGCTTAATTATATTTTCAGGGTCAAAATATATTGGGTTAGGGCTAAAAGATGCACCAGCGCTATGTTCTACTCCCTGGTCAACCGGTAATATAGAAAGATAGCCAGTACCGCAAAGCCTGCCGTGGTTAAAAATGCTTTCTAAACTACGCAGCGTTTGTATGCTTCGGTTGCTGCCAACGAATACGCGGTCAATAAAATCGTTGCCAGGCAAATGCAGTTTTTCCTTTGTGATGGTTTTACAAGTGTGGCTAAAAAGATTTTCATCTGTATCGCCTATAAGGGCAACCATATTTTCATACGTCATACCAAAGTTTTTAAGCGAATAAAGTTATCTTATAAACAAGCCAAGAGTTATCCTATGTTAAGCGATAACGATAAGATGGCAATAAAAGTTTACGGGGTAGTTAACAAGTTGTTAGCCGTCCTTTCTAGGCTATATGAAAGTTACAACCTTTACGGGAACTACAATTTTTAAAATTTCCTTACGCTATAAACCTATTTTTTAAGGCAGGAAGGCGTATTTATTGCTGATTTACCCCACAATAAATAGCAGCACCATCTACCGGATATTTTTTTTCAAGGTCACTATTATTAAAGCTTTTGTTTGAGCCCCAGTTAAATACCTTTTCAAAAATAGGGAGCAATGTATTATTGGTTATTTTTCCTAAAAAATAAACTTCATGCTCTTTCTCTTTAATGCCCATTTCATATAAAATTCCGTCATGTTTTGTAATACCTAATTCACCAAAATATTGCTTCATCCTAAAGTACTCGCACACATTGCCGCTTTCTAAA
>JAYVUJ010000429.1:0-2451 GCA_043788035.1 Ferruginibacter sp.
TACATTTATTGCATACAAATTCCCTTACGATGACTCTATCTGTTTTTATAAGCCACCAGTGGCGCAGCTTTTGGCGGGCACGCAATACCAATAAAAGCCTGGTACTGCAAATTATTCTGGGCATTTTTTACTTTCTTATATTTGTAGAAATTGCCGGGCTAGGTGTTGCGCTTCCTTTTTTGTTGGCGGAAAAAATGCCTGATAAAGACCCTATCGCCTTATTTTGTTCTTACATCATCTACTACTTTTTAATTGGGCTGCTCATTAGGTTCCAATTGCAGGAGCTGCCTTCGCTTAGCATTCAGCCTTATCTTACCCAAAATATAAAAAGGCGTAGCATGCTTCGGTTTTTAAATGTTCGCTCACTGATACACGTAATTAACTTTTTGCCGCTGTTTGTTTTTATACCTTTTACGGTGGTTGTAATTGCGCCAGCATACGGCACCCTTGCTGCTATTACTTTTTTAGTGGCTATGTTTTCGCTGGTGCTGAACAATCATTTTTTTAACATGTACATCAAGCGTAAATCTATAAACAGCATTGGCTGGTTGATAAGTATTGTACTAATTATCGCTGCACTAAAAGGGCTGGATTATTTAAAACTATTATCGTTTGAAAATAGCTCTTCAAAAATATTTATTGCCATTCTGCATCACCCATGGCTTTGTATACTACCGGTTGCACTGGCAATTGCCACTTTTATACTCAACAATAATTATCTGCGCAGCCATCTATATATAGAAGAACTTACAAGTGCCCACAAATTGAAAGTGAGCAAGAATTATTCGTTCTTAAATAAGTATGGCGATGTTGGTGAAATTATTTCGCTGGACTTAAAATTGATCTTCAGAAACAAACGCCCGAAATCGCTAATCATTTTATCAAGTGTTATCTTATTTTACGGATTTATTTTTTATCCACAATACCTTCGTACGGGTAATTTTACAGTACTCTTTCTTTTTGCATTGCTAATTACAGGAATGTTTATAACCAATTATGGGCAATTTTTATTTGCCTGGCAAAGCAGCCATTTCGATGGCATGATGAGCTACAATATCAACATGAAGCAATATATAAAAGCTAAGTTTTTATTGTTTGTAGTGGTATGTTCATTACAATTTTTAATAGCTAGTTTTTACGGCTTTATGGATTGGCACATATTACCCATTCAATTAGCGGCGTTTTTATACAGCATTGGCGTAAACTCTTTTATAACCATTTACGCAGCTACGTACAATTATAAATACATAAACCTGACCAAATCGGCTACCATGAATTTTCAGGGAATAGGTGGCACCCAGTGGATACAATCTTTATCAATTGCCGTTGGCCCTGCAGTGATATTTTATTTACTGTTTAGGTTTTTAGGATTTTGGGCGGCTATCATTTTCTTTTGCAGCTTAGGCATTGGCGGCTTACTTTTTAATGATATGCTGATAAACTGGCTGGCAGGGCAATTCAACATCCGCAAATATAAAATATTAGAAGGCTTCAGGGAACGCTAACCGTAATGGCATATCTATCAAATGCAGTACTGTTATAGGTTGTACCATCATCTTATAAAATAAAATAAGCATAGTTTATGATCGAAATAAAAAATTTACAAAAAGCTTACAAAGGGATTACAGCTGTTAATATTGATAGCCTGGAAATAAACGCAGGCGAAGTGATAGGCTTGGTTGGCAATAACGGCGCCGGCAAAACAACATTTTTTCGTTTAGTACTTGATCTTATAAGGGCAAATAGCGGTGAGGTATTTTCCAAAGGAAAACTGGTTACCGCTACCGAAGATTGGAAAAGTTATACCGCTGCTTATATAGATGACGGCTTTTTAATTGATTACCTTACGCCAGAAGAATACTTTTATTTCATAGGTAAATTAAATGCTTTATCCAATGCTGATGTAGATGATTTTTTGACAAATTATACTGCCTTCTTTGATGATTCCATTTTAAAAAAAGGCAAATATATCCGTGATTTTAGTAAAGGCAACCAGTTTAAAATTGGTATCATCGCAGCCTTGCTTACTGACCCTGAATTGTTGATATTAGATGAACCTTTTGCCAACCTTGACCCTACAACCCAATTACGTTTAGTGGATATGATTAAAGAAATGGCGGTAAAAAACCAAATGTGCATTATTGTAAGCAGCCACGACATTAACCATGTATCGGAAGTAAGCAGCAGGATATTGCTGATGGAAAAAGGCAAAATTATAAAAGATATTGCCGGAGGCGAAGCCGCTTACAAGGAAATGGTGGAATATTTTAGGGTAAAATAGTTTTAATTACAATGTTAAACAGTAGTTATTACTTTTTTTGGCTCGTTTAAAAGTAAAAACATATATTTGCAACTTAATTTAATACAATACAATTTTAAAAAATGGACAAAACACTAGGCACCGTTAAGTTTTTCAATTCTGAAAAAGGATTCGGTTTTATCAAGCATGAT
>JAYVUJ010000430.1:0-9459 GCA_043788035.1 Ferruginibacter sp.
GTGTATGCCCCTGCCCCACTACGTTTGCAACGGGTGATGCTAAGGGATAACGTACCCGAAGAGGCTGTAAAAGCAAGGATGGAGAAGCAGATGGATGAAGAAACAAAGATGGGCTTATGCGATTTAATCATCAATAACAATGAGCAGGAATTAGTGATACCACAAGTAATCAAAATACATGAAATGTTGCTGGCGCTTACTAAATAATGTAGTTAACAAAATGTATTAAAAACAAAAAACCTTGTCTGCGAAACAGACAAGGTTTTTAATATAATTATCTATAAAAGTTTATTTCAATTTAGCCAAAGCATCAATAATCCTTACCCACGCCCTTTCGATATTTACCATACTATTGGCAAAAGAAAAACGTACACATTTTGGCTCGCCAAACGCCTCGCCCATTACGGATGATACGTGGGCGACATTCAGTAAATACATAGAAAAATCAGCAGAATTAGTAATCACATTTTCGCCATCGCTTTTGCCGTAATAGCTTGATACATCTGGAAAAATATAAAACGCGCCTTCTGGTTCGCTGCATATTATGCCGGGTACATCTTTTACTATTTCCATTACTTTAGCCCTTCTCCTGGTAAATTCTTCCGCCATTTCCATGCTTGGCTTAAGGTCGCTTGTTAGGGCAACTACCGCCGCTTTTTGGGTGATGGAAGATGTGGCACTTGTAAACTGGCCCTGTAATTTTTCACAAGCCTTAGCTACTTCTAGATTAGCCGCGATATAACCCAAACGCCATCCAGTCATAGCGAATCCTTTGCTTAAGCCATTAATTAAAATAATCCTTTCTTTTAAGTCATCAAACTGGGCAATACTTTCGTGCTTGCCAACAAAGTTTATATACTCATAAATTTCATCTGCAATAATATAAACGTTCGGGTATTTCCTCAATACGTTTGCAAGGCCTTCCAATTCACTTTTGCTGTACACAGCGCCTGAAGGGTTGCAGGGTGACGAGAACATAAACAAGGTAGTCCTGTCAGTTATCGCCGCATCCAATTGTTCGGGCGTTACTTTAAAACCACTTTCTAACGATGTGCTTACCTGCACCACAACTCCACGGGCAATTTTCACCAATTCCGAATAAGTTACCCAGTAAGGTGTTGGTATAACTACTTCATCTCCATCATCTACCACCGCTAAAATAACATTGGCAAGGCTTTGCTTGGCACCGGTAGAAGCAACTATATTTTCAGGCTTATAATCTAAGTTGTTATCTCTTTTTAGTTTGGTGCAAATGGCTTCCCTTAAGTCAGCGAAACCCGCTACCGGCGTGTAATGGCTCCAGTTGTCGTTGATGGCCTTGATGGCTGCATCTTTAATGTGTTGCGGAGTATCAAAGTCTGGCTCGCCCAAACTAAGGTCGATAATATCGATTCCTTTTGCCCTTAATTCGCGGCCGAGCTTGGCCATTTTTAAGGTTTCAGGTTCTGCAAAACGGTCTAATAATGAAGATATGCGCATGTACTTTTATTTTAGGATTGCAAATTTACTGCAAACTACACACAGTACAAGGGACTGTTTTTGTTCTGTTTATTTCAACCAACAGCCACACAAAAAATAAATTTTTTGTCCGTACTAAGAAGCTTTGCGGATCGTCGTTGTGTCACTCCCTTCAACAAAAATAGCTGTGCTGAGCTTTTACCACATGACGGGCAGGTGCGGATTATTTTTCGTTGTCCATAAGTATCTATCAGGTAATGCCAATATATTTACGTGCTATTGACAAAAAAGGTAGCAAAAAGCCTCCCTTCCATCCAAGGAGGGTTCCCGACTCTGCGGATTGCTGAAGATCTATAAAAACTTAATAGTAGATAAATCTTTAGGAATAACAAAGCTAAAAAAATTGTTAATTTCGAAATCTTTTGAAGTGATATCAATTTGAACACGCTGTAACCCTCCTTTGGAGGGCAAGGAGGTTTTACTGCCCATCATAATTAAACAACAATGGGGTTAAATCCGGCTCATTTTTTTTACTGCGCTTTACCTCATAATTATAAAATATTTCGCCCAAATGTTTCATAAACGGAAAGCCTGCAGTTTCATAATCATACTTATCATCGTTTAAAATACCATCGCTGTTGCAATAGATAGTAGCCGATAAAAAGAACTCCACTTTCTTGTCAAAATCAACAATGTAAGCAACATCAATCAACTGCCCGTAAGCATCGCCAACTTTATTAAATATGCGCATATTTTTTGGGATGGCGCCCACTTCGGAACCATACAATAAAAACTTGCCGTAAGCCGGCCAGTATGTAGTATCGCCTGCATACGGCGGCCAAATGCTTTCTGTTGGCAGCTGGCTCATAAACTTCAATACAAAGTTCCTGTCTTCTTCTGAAATATTAAAACGTTTAGCCGCAGTTACTTTATTAGGAAAAACAATGCTTAATAGTATCGTATGCAAATCTTCCAGGCTAATCCTGTTTTTGCCCGAAAAATCCATGGCACCAGTAATTACCGAATCTCCACTTAGGTATCCATAGCCAATGGAATCATTACGCGGCTGATATTTCGCCGCATCGTACAGCATTGGCTGGGTGTACATAAGTTTATTATTATTGCCAATAAAATTGATTGGATTAGTGGCTTTATTTTGTTCATCCGTTAAAGCAATTTGCAGGCGGTGCAGCACCTGAGCATCGGCATAGCCTTTTTTACGCAGCTGCTCATTTATATATTGCCTGCCTAAAAATTCGTACAAACGGTTGTAAGCATCATTATCGCTTACCATCAATATCTTTTTGATGTAATTGGCAATGGTTGGCTTACCGTTGGGTGTTGCCGGGTCGTTGTAAACCTGCGTTTGTGTTGGTTGCCCTTGTTCGGTTATCATGGTTGTAAGCGGCGTAATGCCTTTGTCTTTAAGCTCGCCTAGCTTTTGCAATGCCAGCAGGCACACAGGCAACTTTACGGTAGAAGCCGGGTAAAAATATTTGCTGCTATCTACATTAAAATAATAATTTTTTAAAGCTGGTATACCATTAAGTCCCCTATTCACCTGGGTGTAAATAAGTTGTACGTTTAGTTGGTTTTTGTTTTTTAAAATAAAATCAAAGTATTGCGGGTATTGCTTTAAAAGGCTAACCACAAAGCTGTCGGTTTTGCTGTTATCTTTTGCCGCCATAATTATATTGGCAAATGGTACTGAGGGGTTGCTGCCAGTTTTGTTTGCCTGTTGCGCATACAAGCCATTTGTGCCAAGGCAACAAGCTAATAAAATATATAAATACTTAACAATCATACGGGTAATTTAGTATGTAAAATGCTTTAAAACCTAAACAAAAGGTTATCTCTCCTTAAAAAGTTTTTCCCCTATCTTTGCCAACTTCTAAAAAATTAACAAATAGCTATTAAAAGTAACCATTTATGAAATTGAAAGGCTTAGTTTGGTTTTTCGCCATTGCTTTAATTCTTATCTCCATCTGGGAATTGTCGTACACGGTAGTGGTACGAAACTACGAAGCAAGCGTAAAGACAGTGGCAGAAAGATTTGTAAAATCGCAACACCCTGAGGCAACCGGTGAAGACAAAAATGCTTTAGTAAAAGTAAGGATGCGCCATATCCTTGACAGCACAAAAGAAAAAAGTATCTACCCAATTGTTGGTACGTCTTACCAAAAATGTAAGGAAAACGAACTGAACCTCGGTTTGGACTTGCAAGGCGGCATGAGCGTTACCATGGAAGTAAGTTTGGAAGAGCTGCTTAAATCTATGAGCAACAACCATAAAAACCCTGCTCTGGTTAAAGCTTTACAAACTGCTACGGCGCAAAAAGTAGCTAAAAATACAGATTACATCACTTTGTTTAAGGACGCTTTTACACAACAAAACCCTGGTACGCCACTGGCTTCTTTGTTTGCAGGCGCAGGTAAGGCTATCAAGGTTACCGATAGCGACGATAAAGTAGCAGACCAGATACGCACTATCTCAAAAGGCGCTATTAACGAGACTTACAAAATATTATTAAAACGTATTGATAAGTTTGGGGTAGCCCAGCCTAACATTAACCTCGACGAAAATAAAGGTATCATACAAGTTGAATTAGCCGGTGTTACAGATAAGGAAAGGGTGCGTAAATTACTTACGGCAAGTGCCAATTTGCAATTTTGGAGCGTTTATAACCTAGATGAAATTGGTAAAGGCTACGAAAATGCAGCTACTTCTTTAGGTGCTTTTTTAAGTGGTACAAATGATTCTTCAAAAGTTGTCGACTCTGCAAAGAAAGCACAATACGCAACAGCTTTGTTTAGCGTAATGAGCCCGCAGGATATTAGCGGACAAAAAATACCTTACAACAAACAGTACAGTTTTTATACACGTGCACAAGATACTTCCAGGCTGAATTATTATTTATCGCTGGATGCAGTTAGAGGCAACTTCCCTGCTGATTCAAAGATTTTATATGGTGTAGAAGAAGCACCTGAAAAAGGTACTAAGTACATCCCTATTTATGTAGTGAAGACCTTGCCTGGTGGCGAAAAAGCACCTATGGATGGTGAAAGTGTAGAAGAAGCTTTTCAGGGTTTTGATGAAAGAGGCAGCGCTTCTATTAAAATGAACATGACCGTTACTGGCGCTAAAAAATGGGCTGACCTTACCAAAAATAATGTGGGCAGGCCAGTAGCAATTGCTTTGGATGATATAGTTTATACAGCACCAAATGTTATGGGCGCAATTGAAGGCGGCCAAACAGAAATTACTGGTAAATTCTCTGCCGATGAAGCACAGGACCTTAGCAACATATTAAAGTCTGGTAAAACAAATGCACCCGCCAAAATTGTTGCTGAACAAGTTGTAGGCCCTACATTAGGCGAAGCTTCTGTTAACGGTGGCATGATGGCTTTCGGCATTTCGTTCCTGGTGATTTTTGCTTTAATGTTTTTGTACTATAACACCGGTGGCTGGGTTGCCAACATCTCTTTAATATTGAACTTGTTATTTACCATTGGCGTATTAAGCGCTATGGGCTTTACTTTAACTGCTGCTGGTATTGCTGGTTTAGTATTAACAGTAGGCTTAGCGGTAGATACCAACGTAATTATTTTTGAAAGGATAAAAGAAGAATTAACGAAAGGAAAAAATTATCCGCAAGCTGTAAACGATGGTTATAAACGTTCTTTAGCTCCGGTTATTGATGCGCACGTTACCACCTTTTTAACCGCCGCTATTTTATTTGTATTCGGCCTTGGCCCTGTATTAGGCTTTGCTACCACGCAAATGTTAGGTATAGTTTTGTCTTTGTTTTGTGGTATCCTTGTATCCAGGTTGATCACTGATTTTTGGACTAGCAAAGACCGTCACTTTAATTACTTTACAGGCATTTCTAAAAGAATTTTTAAGCATGCCAGTTTCAAATTTATTGAATATAGAAAAGTTGCTTACGGTATTTCTGTGGTGGTACTAATATTAGGCGTTGCCAGTTATTTTTACGGTTTTCACGAAGGTGTTGAGTTTAAAGGTGGTCGTAGCTA
Organism: Ferruginibacter sp.; assembly: GCA_043788035.1. Taxonomy (GTDB): domain Bacteria; phylum Bacteroidota; class Bacteroidia; order Chitinophagales; family Chitinophagaceae; genus Ferruginibacter. The sequence goes on from JAYVUJ010000430.1 coordinate 5,493, forward strand.
TACAGTAGCTTTTCCTCAGGCTGTAAAGAATGATGCGGTAAGGGATGATTTGAAAACTGCTTTTGATGGCGATTTCCCTATCATTAAAACGGTTGGCGATAACAAGCATTTAAACATCACTACATCTTATAAAAAAGGCTTTGATAATGCTGATAGCTTAGTGCAAACTAAATTGTACCAGGGGCTGCAAAAAGTATTGCCAGGCATCAGTTATGCTGAATTTGCAAAAAATAATATACTAAGCTCTCAAACTGTTCAGCCTACCATTTCTGAAGATTTAAAGAATGGCGCCATCAAGGCAACTTTATTCGCTATGCTTATTATTTTCTTGTACATATTCGCACGTTTCCGCGATTGGAGGTACTCTGTTGGTACCATCGTTGCTTTATTGCACGATGTATTTGTAACGCTGATTGTGTTCTCGTTCTTTAAAGACATCGTTCCTTTTCCTTTAGAGATTGACCAGCACTTTATTGCAGCAGTGTTAACCGTTATTGGTTTTAGTATGAATGATACTGTAATTGTATTTGACCGTATACGAGAGTACAGCAGGGATGCTAAAAAAGGAGATACAAAAAGCTCTATTATTAACCGTGCAATTAACGATACGTTAAGCCGTACAATCATGACTTCACTAACGGTATTCTTAACCATTTTAATACTGTTTATTTTTGGTGGCGAAGTTACCAGAGGCTTTGCCTTTGCAATGCTTATAGGCGTCATAACAGGCACTTACTCTTCTATTTTTGTAGCCTCGCCAATATTGGTAGACCTTGGCAAAGAAAAAGCTTTAACAGCACCAATTGCACCTGTTGTTACAGACAATGCAGTAACAGTTAAATAATTTTATTCAACTACTTATAAAAAATCCCGTCCAATTAATTTTGGACGGGATTTTTGTTTATTTATTGTTTTTAGTTTTTTGTTGGGCTACGATTGTAAGTTTTTAGTCAATTATAAGTTTCTTTTTGTCCCGCCCAATACAGCTGCAATGTGGAACTATGTAGGCGTCGCACATTTGTACTTTTGTTTTTCAAGGAGCTTTTATCCACTTCTATTGGGCTTATGCGGACTGAAAAGTATTTCGCATCAATATAAAATTGCCATCATGAATTGCCCCGGGCTTAAGCCCCGAGCAATTCATGATGGCAATTTATCTGACTATTCACAAGATAATCCACCGGGCAATTTATCATGCTCATCCTATTTAGGCTATACCCGGTGAGTCATCCTTTGGGGGTAACTCACCGGGTATAGCCGTCTACTTCTGAGGGGGCTTTTCAATATTATTAATAAAATAAATCTGTAGGGATTTTAGTCCTGAATAATAAATATCTACACACTTACACTAAAGTTTTGTAGTACAATAAATCCCACAAGCAGCCACCTCATCAAAGCTTTTATAAACCATTTATTTTACAGAAGATAAGAATTGCATCACTTACTACGGATTGATTTTTTGCCTAAAATACCAACAGGCGAACCTGCTGCCATAAAAACTGAAGTAGGCTTTGCATGCTGCAGCATAGCAAAATGTTTTCCATATAAAGCATCAAAATCGCAATCGATAACGTATTCTTTTACAGCATGTACCTCCCATGCAGGATGCGTTACGGCATACTCAAAAGTTGTAGTGGCGTTGTATTTGGCATAGCCCCAATAATGCTCTGCAATAAATTCTTCTTCACTACCTGGCAGCATGGGTGCAGAAGCTAAGATGGTTGTAGCTTCCAGCTTGTTCCATTTGCCTTTATTTTTCCAGGAGTAGCCAAGGCGTATTTCATTATCATCTTTTACATAAAAATGTTTCATGCGCCGGGTTATATATTTTTCGTTGTACAACGTATTGGCTATAAAGCTGATGGCGCGCTTGGGGACAATTTCTTTGATAAATACTGCACCTCTTTTCCAAACGCCATCATCGAGATAGCGCACATAAAAACGAAGGTTAACTTCTTCAAAATTTACATGGAAAGGTATGCGGAAACCCTTGATGATAGTTTGCTCAAACATAAAACCAATAAGGCTCACGTAACTATTGCCCTGGTAAGTATCCAGTTCTGTAAAAGGTGGCAGGTAAGGCAGCAAAACCTGGGGGTCAATAATATAGTTAGCTAAAATTAAGTTATTCCATTCCGCAGTTAAAAATACAGGCTTCATAATAGAGTAAACAAAAAAGTAGCGGTAAAGTTTTATTTTTCGTGACCTCTCAAGAGATAAGTTAAATGAATTAAAAGTATAATTGAACGCCCTCTATCTACCTGCTGATTTGTAAAAATACCTTGTGGTTGGCGATGGGTTTTTAGCCCTATTAATTGTTTGCTCCTTTATCTTTTATGCCATCAAAAAAATAACCATCCTTATTAAAAAAATGGATAAATAAGGTATTATAAAATGAATGCTATTTTATCAGCAAGCATATCTTATTGTGCTACAATACAAAGCCCTTGATAAAATAATTTTTTTTATAATTTTTGGCTAATTATTTTTACCCGAGATTAATACCTTAACCTATTTAATTAATTGTATCTATGAAAACAAGACTACTATTGGTAGCACTATCGCTAACTTCAGCCTTTGCACTAAAATTACAAGCCCAAAACTTTCCCGGCTTTCGCAGCAGCAACTACACTGGTGTAAATGGCGTTTTTTTTAATCCGGCAAGTATTGCAGATAGCCGCTACTGCTGGGACTTTAACCTATGTTCTTTCAATGGCTTCATGGGTAACGACAAGGCTTCTTTTAAGCTCAAAGACATTACCACATCAAAGTCGGATGATTTTAAAAACAGGTTCCTTGGGGGCAATGGCTACACTAATGCAAACGTAAATGCAGAAGTACTAGGTTCATCTGCTATGTTTAACCTTACCAGAAAATCTGCTGTGGCCATTACCACACGGGCAAGGATAATAGCTAACTTAAAAGATTTTGATGGCAACCTTATCAACTCCGTAATCAATACCGGTAATAATAATTATCCGTATTCTTTCAGCAGTACCAGCAACAGCCGTATCGTTACCAACGGTTGGGCAGAGATTGGCATAAGCTATGCCAGGGAAATTGCCAGCAGCGGGCCTAACTATTTTAAAGCGGGCATTACTTTAAAATATTTATCCGGCGCAGGCAACAATTATCTGCAGCTTAATCAAGTTAAGGCAACAATTGATGCAAATGCCATAACACAAAATCCCTATCTGAAAAATACTACTGGTACGGTGGCAATAGGCAATAGCGGCGCAGTATTAGACAACCTTACTTTCGATAAGCTTTTTGGCAACGGCAACAATGGCATTGGTGGCGATATTGGCGTGGTGTACGAATACCGCCCAAAATATGCAGATGCCGGGCATGATACCTATAACAGGGATATTAATAAATACAAGTTTAAGATAGGGCTATCGTTGCTGGATGTAGGCAAGATCAAATATACCAGCAATGCCAATAGCAGTGCCGGGTATAATGTACACATTGGCGGTTCAAATAAATTCTACCTGGCGCAATTGGATGGCAAAAACAGCGCAGAGATAAAAAGCGTGTTAGATGTCAACCCCTCTTTTTTTACGCCCATTGCCAATGGAGCAAACAACAGCTACAATGCAAGCCTGCCAACGGTTATACAGGCTGATATAGATTATCATTTACACCGTGGCTTTTTTGTAAGCCTTGGCGGCCAGTTAAACATGGTTAATAAAAACAACTTGTACAATGCCTACCAATACAACAGCGTAACAGTAACGCCACGATACGAGGGCAAGGCTTTCGGTGTTTATTTTCCGATAAATTACAATGAACTTACGCACTTCAATGCGGGTATTTCTTTGCTTGGCGGGCCATTATTTATTGGTTCCGGGTCTTTGTTTACCGCTATTGCAAAAAGCAAACAAGCAGATATTCATATTGGAATACATATCGGCATTTTACAAAAACGAAAAAAAGATAAGCCGGTGGAAGTGATAGTACCTGTTGC
>JAYVUJ010000431.1:0-2998 GCA_043788035.1 Ferruginibacter sp.
AGCTAATTGTTTAAATACTACTGCCAACTTTTTGCAAGAGCGTATACCGCTGTTATAATTGATACAAATAATAGGGAGCTGAACAGAACTTACTCTTTACAAAACCTGGTTATTAAATGCAATAAGATTTTATTTAGGTGCGTACAATTGCCGTTACACGCAAAGCATATTTTTTGTTATTGTTGTACAATAAAAGTTTATGCAGCCAGCCCTACTATCATTTTAGCATGCTTAAGGCAATTCATTTTACAAACCACAGCAAAATAATTGCTGCAACCCAAATCAATTATTCGGTTCAGATAAAGCATAAAGTAAACTCAATGGCATTTTTGATGGAATACAAACAAGCAATGACGTTAAAGCAACTTTTTAAATTTCTGTGTGATAAATACTTTTATTATAAATCGCAATTAATTTTATGACTACGCTAAAGTATAATTATTTTTTTAAAAAATGCAACCGATTGTAATATTTTTATAAACAACTTTAAATTACAGCATACTTTTACTATTATAATAAGATAAAATAATACTCCTTTTATAGTGTATTTTAATATTTTAAAATAATACAATCGATGGTAGATAAATTACTTAATCTTGTATCATAATAATAGCCGTAGCCCACTGCTACTGCTTTAAAACTCCTTACCACAATTATATACGATTGCCTTATCGATTACCGTTTTAAATATTTTGCTTATTAGCTACATTGAACTTTAAATATTTTTTGCCATGTACAAGTATTTTTCAGTTGCCATTTTTATTGTGTTTTCTATTTCCTGCAACCAGCATAAAAAAGAAAAGTTATTCAGTCAATTACCGTCTTCGCAAACCGGCATTTATTTCAGCAATGATATTGACGAAAAGAAATTTAGCAAAGAAGCTATGAACGAATTTGGCTATATGGGCGGCGGCGTAGGTATAGGCGATTTTAATAACGATGGCTTAAAAGATATTTTCTTTTGCGGTAACCAGGTAAGCAGTAAACTATACATTAATAAAGGCAGTAATAAATTTGACGATATAACAAAACAAGCCGGCCTTACCACTGATGTATGGGCAACCGGCGTAAGCATTATAGACATTAACAATGATGGCTACGATGATATTTATGTTTGCACTTACGGCAAAGCCCTTGACAAAAGGACACCTAACCTTTTATACATCAACCAGCATAACCTTACTTTTAAAGAAGAAGGCGCAGCCTATGGCTTAGCAGACACCAGCTATAGCAGCCAGGCTGTGTTTTTCGATTACGATGGCGATGGCGACCTCGATATGTTCCTGGTAAATTATATGCTCAACGCTTCTTACTCCGCCAATTTTATTTTTCCAAAAGACCTTAGCGGCCGCTCCCCTGCCAGTGACAAATTATACCGTAATGATGGTAATAAAAATAACCTGGGGCATCCTATTTTTAGTGACGTTACTAAAGAAGCCGGCATTATAGATGATGGCTATGGCTTAGGCGTATCGGTGAGTGATTTTAATAATGATGGCTGGCCAGACATTTACGTTTCGAACGATTTTATTAGCAACGACGAGCTTTGGCTCAATAATAAAAATGGCACTTTTAGCAACACGTTAAACCAAAGCACCAAGCACCAAAGCTATAGCAGCATGGGCTGCGATGCCGCTGATATAAATAATGACAAGCTGATAGATTTTGCCACCGTAGATATGCAGCCTGAAGATAATGAGCGCAAAAAGATAACCTCTAATTTTATGAATTATGACCGCTACCAAGCGGAGCGGAACTTATCTTACTCCCCTGAATTTATGCGTAATATGCTACAGCTTAATAATGGCAACTATTTTTTGAAAGATACCGCCATCCCTTTTTTTAGTGAGATAGGACAATTGGCAAACATCAGCGAAACCGATTGGAGCTGGAGTATTTTGTTTGCGGATTTTGATAATGATGGATATAAAGATGTGCATATTACCAACGGTATTGGCCGCGATTTTATTAACTCAGATTTTTTACAATATTCCAAAACCTTAGGTACCAATACAAGCGACCCGGTTGCTGCCAGAAAGTTGATGAATGAAAAGCTGGTGGCGTTAAAACATGTTAGCCTGCCCAATTATCTTTATAAGAATAATGGTAACTATACATTTACCGATCAATCTGCAGAAGCTGGCATCAACGAGCTATCCATATCTAACGGAGCAGCCTATGTTGATTTGGATAATGATGGGGATTTGGACCTGGTAGTTAATAATATCAACCAACAAGCTTTTATTTTTATCAATAATACCATACAGCCTAATAAGCCAATAACCAGCCACAGCATTAGTTTCATCTTAGAGGGCGATAGCAGCAACAACAAAGGCATCGGAACAAAAATTTATGTTTACGCCAATGGAAAAACACAAGTACAGGAAGAAGAACCTGTGCGTGGATACCTATCTTCTGTAGATACAAAACTGGTTTTCGGCATTGGTAACAGTACTGCCGCAGACTCTATAATAGTTGTTTGGCCCAACCAGAAGCAGCAGGTATTCAAACAGGTAAAAGCCGATAGGGCGTATACATTTTATCAGCAGGATGCAGACCTTCAAAAAAAGGAAACACCCCTTCCGCAATATTTATTTACCGATGTAACTACTACAGAAAATATCCACTACAAACATACTGATGTTGATTATTTTGATTATGGAAGCCAGCGCCTGCTGCCACAAAAGTTTTCACAGCTTGGCCCCTTTATTGCAACGGGAGATATTAATAATGATGGGCTCGAAGATTTTTTTATTGGTGGTGCATTTAATAGTTATGGACAGGTTTTTACCCAAAAGAAAGATGGCAGCTTTACAGCTAAAAACTTATACGGCGGCATAAAAATACAGGAAGATATGGACTGTACTTTATTTGATGCCGATGGGGATAAGGACCTTGACTTACTGATAACTTATGGCGATATGCGGTATACCGATACCTCAACTTATTACCGGCCACAATTATTTTTAAATGATGGGCAAGGTAATTTTACCTTAAG
>JAYVUJ010000432.1:0-6714 GCA_043788035.1 Ferruginibacter sp.
TTTATTATACAACAAATACCAACAAACCTGGGTGTATATATTTTAGATACAGTAGGCAGCTACCGGTACGTTTATCATTATAATCAAATAAGTGCAATTGGCAGGACTGGCCCTAAATTTAATTTATCTGGAAGTGCTGCAAGCCTTGTTGGTGGCGGCGCAGTATTAGCTATTGCAAGCGGCGTAGTCTATTTAGCAGATAGGCAAAAATTTAGCCCACCATTATTGATAGGTTCTTTAGGGCTTATGGGCGTTGGGTACCTTATGGCAAAAGTTGGCGGCAAAGGCATGATAATTGGAAAAAAATATAAACTCGTTTATGTGCAAGTGGCTAATAATAAAAACTTGTAAATATATTGCAGGCATATCAAGTAAGTTTTCCTATGCAAAAAGCCTGGCGCATTTTTAAAAAAATTTTTCTTTGGCTTTTTATTTTACAGTTTGCCTACCTTATTTTTTGTAAGTGGGCAAACCCTCCTATTACCCTTACGCAAATTTCTAATATTGTGCAGGGTTATGGCTTACATAGGGATTATGTAAGGTTTACCGAAATGGGTTCTAATATAAAACTAGCCGTAATGGCAAGTGAAGACCAGCTTTTTCCCGACCATAATGGATTTGATATTAAGGCCATAAAAAAGGCAATGAAATACAATTCAAAGCACGTTATAAAAGTACGCGGCGGCAGTACTATTAGCCAGCAAGTTGCTAAAAATGTATTTTTATGGCAGGGAAGAAGTTATGTGCGTAAAGGGCTGGAAGTATATTTTACTTTTATGATAGAAAAAGCCTGGAGCAAAAAGAGGATTTTAGAAATGTACCTTAACGTTGCAGAAATGGGCAAAGGAGTTTTTGGTGTGCAGGCAGCAGCTAAAAATTATTTTAATAAAGATGCTAAAAATCTTTCCAGGGCCGAAGCCGCTATGATTGCCGCAGCCTTGCCAAACCCCAAAGTATACACTATCAAGCCAATGAGCAGTTATGTTGCCAAACGGTATCCCGAAATTATGCGCCAGATGGATAACCTTGAAGGAGATGACGCTATTGATGGATTGACAAAATAATTAACACGCTCTTTTATCTTACACCAAAATTGTTTATCAACTTGTGGTTGATTTTTTAGAAATTTACATTATGAATTTTAGAAACTTTAAAATGATTGGCTACGTTATTTACGGGCGTGGCGCCTTCAACCAACTAGACGAAATTTTGCAGCCCAACCGTAAGGGAGATGCCCCAATGATTTTTTTAGTAGATCATTATTTTGAGGCCAAGCTACTTGCAGGTAGGGTTCCAGTAAAAGGTAAAGACAAAATAATTTTTGTAGATGTTGCCAACGAACCAAAAACCAAATATGTAGACCAACTATCTGCCGAACTTAAAGAAGAGTTTGGAACCATAAGTGGCGTAATTGGTATTGGCGGCGGCTCAGCAATGGATCTTGCAAAAGCAGTAGCCTTAATGATGAACAACCCCGGCAGCAGCGCTGATTACCAGGGGTGGGATTTGGTAAAACAAGCCGGTGTTTACAAAGTGGGCATACCCACCTTAAGTGGCACGGGCGCAGAGGTTAGCCGTACAACTGTGTTAACAGGGCCTACAAAAAAGCTAGGCATGAACAGTGATTTTACTCCCTTTGACCAAATAGTTTTAGACCCGGAATTAACGGCAGGTGCACCAGCCAACCAGCGTTTTTATACAGGCATGGATTGCTATATCCATTGTATTGAAAGCCTTACTGGTACTTATTTAAACGAGTTTAGTAAAAGCTACGGAGAAAAAGCATTGCAGCTTTGCAGAGACGTATATGTAAACAGAAATGGATGGGATGCGGATTGTGACGATAAGTTAATGATGGCCTCTTACGCCGGCGGCATGAGCATTGCATATAGCCAGGTTGGGGTTGCCCACGCTGTTAGTTACGGCTTAAGTTATTTGCTGGGCACCAAGCACGGCATCGGCAATTGCATGGTGTTTGATAAACTAGAGGCCTATTATCCCGAAGGCGTAAAAGAATTTAAATACATGGTGGAAAAAAACCAGATAGATATACCCCAGAATATTTGCGCAAACCTTACCGATGATGAGTTTGATAAAATGATAGATGTATCCTTAGGCATGAAGCCTTTGTGGGAAAATGCTTTGGGCAAAGATTGGGAAAAGCAGGTAACTAGGCTGACTTTGAGGAAGTTGTACGAACAATTATAAGAATACTTTAAAAGCTGAATACCTAATTTCTTACGGTGATATGGTTGTTGGTTTTAAATAATTTTTCGACACACCTAAAATCAATAGAAAAATAAAGGCATGCATATTACTATAGCTAACTACCTAAACGATAAAATTTAATTTGTAGCTTTAAGCCATGAAAACAAAACAAAATGATGTTGCATTAATTGTACACGGGTATGATAGGTATGATTTTTTATATAAAGGCTTTACCAAAGCCTTCTCAAAAAATTGGGACTACGATGCTAAGTGCAATTAGTATTTTGCAACAGAGGAAAAAAAAGTTTTCATAGATAATTTTAAAAATATTCAGTCAGGCAAAGGCGAATGGACAAACAGGCTGGCTACTTTGTTAAAAAATGAAATTAAAGAAAAGTACGTTTTGTACATGCAGGAAGACATGTGGATCAACAAAAAAACGGATGCAAAATTTTTAAATCAGCTTTTTGCATTGGCGGAAGAAAACAATTGGCAACAAGTTAAATTGCATAGCTCCGGCGAATATAAAACAATCCCAACAACAACAGTTATTGAGGGTTTTACGGTAGCCACTCTGGATAATGAGAAATCAAATTACCTAATGTCTCACCAAACTACCTTATGGAACAAGGAATTTTTTTTAAGTCAGCTCCCAAAAATGAACACCCATGGAAGCATGAACATAAAGCAACTAAAAGGCTTAGTAAAAATAATGCTATAATTTTTCAGATAGATTATTTTGCGGTAAATGGCGATACCAAAAAAAACAATTTTAATAATAGTGCAAATGCGGGTAGCGAATACCAAACAGTTTCTTCAAACGGGATGCTCAATAATTTTGTAGAACCTTTTATAAACGATTTTAAAGAGGAAAACGTAGGATACCAGGAATACGCAAATAAGTTAGAACATAATTATAATAATTTTTTAACGCACGATGGCAAACCTAAACCGCATAAGGTAGAAATAATAGATGTACTAAAAGGGAAAATCTGGAAACTTAAAAATAAATTATTACATGGATTTAGTAACCGTTAAAACATTCGATAGTTATTTTGTAGCCAATATCATTTTAGGCAGGCTGCATGCAGAAGGCATAGAATGTTATTTGAAAGACGAAGTGACGGTTACAATAGACCCAATTTTAACCAATGCTATCGGCGGCATAAAATTGGTGGTAAGAAAAGAAAATGCAGCTGCCGTAAAACAAATTTTGGACAGCTATGATGCCCAATATTTACTTGCTGCTACCTGCCCGCAATGTGGCGAACATGCGTTTATCTACCTCGCAAAGCCAGGCGTTACTAATTTTTTAACCGCTATACTTACATCCATATTTGCAAGTTATGCCGTAGCGCCAAATTATGTTTACCAATGCGGTAATTGTAATTATGAAACGGAACGACTGCCCGATTATGATAATAATGCAGAAGATACAAACTAATAAAATTACTGTTGCTGCTGTTGCTGCTGTTGTATAATCTCCATATATTTTCGGTAAGAATTATTGATGCTTCCATCCTCATTAAATTTGATGGTTACAACCTGCGGAGTTAATATAGCAGCCACTTCCCTGGATTCGATGCCATTTTCGTACAACACGGAAACCCCTACTTCCAAAGACTGTTTGGCGGTGCCTTTATAAGTTCCTTTTACTGGCGAGCAATCATTAAAGCTTCTGCCGATTGCGAGCCTTACATGCAGCTCGCTTACAATACAATTATTGGTTGGGTCAAAGCCAAGCCATCCATAAAAAGGAATATAGGCTTCTACCCAGGCATGCGTGGCGCCTTCGCCGCGCAAGTCGCTATGGCTGGGGCAAACATAGCCGCTTACATAACGGGCGGGTATTCCAAGCAAACGTAGCGTTACTAATAGCATATGCGCAAAATCCTGGCAAACGCCGGCTTTTAATTCCCACACTTCATCCAGCGTTGTTTCAATACTGGTAATGCCTTTTATGTATTTAAAATTCTGGTACACATATTTTGTTAGTTGCAGTACGGCAACATATACGGATACAGATTTATAAAATCCAGCATCGGCAATTTTTTTTACTTCTCCCAGTGCTAAAAAGATTTCCTGCTTTAAAAAATCTATAAATGGCACCACGTACCTTATCTCATATAAATGCTCCCATTGTTGTTCAATTGGCACATCATCCTGCGGAAATATCCTTGCTTTTGTAACCACCGCAATAGTAGAATCTATCACTAGTTCTTTGTGGGGTGCAATGTTCATAAACGAACCAACTTCGTTGCCATAATAATCCTTAAAAATTTGCACATATGGCTCTCCGGTTATGGTAAGCCGCTGGCTTTGCACTTCCTGGTTTTCATCTTTTACAGGCATTAACATTATTTGGTTAGCACTGTCACGTACCGGTTCAGCGTACGTGTATCTGGTAATATGGTGTATAATAAATCGGGGCATAAATAATGGTGCTTTAGTTATCAGTTTTAATTGGGTAGGTTAACAATTAATAGTTATCAACAAAAAATAAAAACTATGTGTATGCAAAATAATTTTGGTTAAGCGAATTACCAATTGTAAAGAGGCTATTTTTTGTTTCGTTTAAAAAATGATGCAAGCCTTCCTGTATAAGGGATTCAGGTGTAGAGAACCTTACTTTGCTTTTCATTTTTCCTATCATAAAATCAATGTGGTTAAAATCAGATACATTCCGTTCATTTTTTAACCGCTCAAAATAACGGTGCAGCCTATTGATGGAATATACAACCGAGCGGGGAAACTGGTCATTCAGCACCACCTGCCCTACTACATTGCGGGCCTCAAAACCCCCACGGTATGTTTTTAAATAAAGCTCGTAACCAGAGATAGACATCAACAAATATTTCCAGTAAGTAGTATCTGTAGTTTCATCCAACGCATAGTTTACATCACTAAATTTTACATCCAATATATCGGCAGATTGTATGGCCCTTTCTAAATATTTACCAATGTTGATGAAAGAATTCCCTTCGCCCCTTGCCATGGTAATATCTGTAGTGCCGAAATATAATATGCCATGTTTAACAAGCATATCCAGTATTGTAACCGGATCTTCTTTTTGCAGCCACTCCACTAAAGCTTCCTGCCGTACGGCATGGTAAAAATCATTTAGGCATTGCCACATTTCTTTGGTTATATGGTCTTGCACGCTACGCCCGTTTTCTCTTGCCAGCGTTACCATATTCAATACAGAATTGGGGTTATCCCTGCCAATGACCATGTATTGCAGTACACCTCTTGTGTTATGCGACAACGCATTAATTTCATCCTCTCCCAAAAAAGTAAAAATCTTTAACACAGGCTTCCATGAAAATTCCTGCACATCATCCTGCGAAGATGCGTAGTTAATTTTCAGCATCCTTAAAATGCCATCCGTCCTTTCCATGTAACGGCTCATCCAGTATAAACTATCAGCAACTCTACTTAGCATAATTTTTAGTTCCAGCGCCCAGCCCCCAAAGGAAGTTCCTGGCTTATTTTAATGTGAGGTGAAAAATTTTTGGCAACCTTTTTATTTTATATAGACTTTCAATAACGAGGCTTTAGTTACTATGCATCATAAAGTGATTTCAACCCGCAGTCGCCAACCTCCCCTTGGGGGTTAGGGCGATTGCGGGTTGGTAACGGGGGCTAATGTGCCAGCACCCAGGTATCCTTGCTACCACCGCCCTGCGATGAATTTACAATCAGCGAACCCTCAGTTAAAGCCACCCTTGTTAAGCCCCCGGGCACAATATCAATACCATCGGGGCCGCATAAAGCATATGGCCTTAAATCAATTCGGCGTGGCTGCAATTTACCGCCAATATAACAAGGCGCCGATGATAAGCTTATGATTGGCTGCGCAATAAATTGCCTCGGGTTCAATAGCACTTCTGCCTTGTATTTAATAATTTCTTCTTCGGTTGCAGCACAGCCCATCAGCATGCCGTAACCGCCGCTCTCATTGGTTTTTTTTATCACCATATCGGTAATGTTCTTAAACACATGCTCCCGTTCTTCATCTTTGCCTAATTGATACGTAGGTACATTTTTAAGGATAGGCTCTTCATTTAAATAATACCGTATCATCGCCGGCACAAAAGTATAAATGGCCTTGTCATCTGCAACGCCATTGCCTACTGCGTTTACAATAGCCACATTACCTTTTCTATAAGCGCTCATTATGCCGGCAACGCCTAGTTTACTGCCTGCTTCAAAAGCCAGTGGGTCTAAAAATTCATCATCTACCCTTCTGTAAATAACATCTACCTGCTGCAGCCCGCTGGTGGTTTTCATGTACACTTTGTGGTTGTCAACAACCAGGTCGCTTCCCTCTACAAGCTCAACACCCATAAGCCTTGCGAGTGTTGTATGCTCAAAATAGGCTGAGTTATAAATGCCCGGCGTAAGTAAAACAATGGTAGGGTTTTTTATCTGCCTTGGCGAAAGCGAAACTAAATTCCTATGAAGTATGGCTGGGTATTCCGTAACGCTCCGCACATTATTTTTTGG
>JAYVUJ010000433.1:0-9410 GCA_043788035.1 Ferruginibacter sp.
TGCGGATGGTATTATTTAACTGTGCAGCCAACAAAATCAATATGCCCTTATAATTTATTCCGGTTATTTTAATTATTTATAATCCTTTACATCTGCCCCAAAGCAGCGATAAAAGCCCCTCCTAGCTATTTTTGTATAAGGAAGTGACACCACCATGCCGCCCATAGTCTCTTAGCCCGGTCAAAAAAATGACATTTTTTATTGCAGCAACTGTTACCAATTATCACAATTTAATACCGTTTGTGTATTCGCATGTTCCTTGCAATGCAAAGTACCTACTTTCGTTATGTACAAAACAAAACAAAGTACAGCATAACCATGAAATATTTATTTAACCTACTATTTGCTTTTAGCATAACTAGCAGTAGCCTTGCGCAAACAACTAACAAAATAACCGGTTTTGTTAAGGATGCCAGCAGCCAGCAAATTATACATGCAACTATTTCTCTTTTAAAAAATACCGATAGCAGCCTGGTAAAAACCGTTGTGGCCAATCAACAAGGTGCTTATACAATAGAAAATATAAAGGAAGGCGCTTATTTGGTTGCTGCAAGTGCTACCGGGCATTTAATTGTTTACAGCAAGGTGGTTACAATTTCTGCTGCAGCACCAATTATTTCGCTACCAGTTTTGCAGCTAGACACTGTAAATAAAAATTTAAAAGAAGTAACTGTTACTTCTAAAAAACTGTTTATAGAAAGAAAGATAGATAAAACGGTAATTAATGTAGCTGCTTCTGTAACAAACACCGGCACTACCGCCATGGATATTTTAGAAAAAAGCCCCGGCGTAACCGTTGATAAAGATGGCAACATTAGCCTAAAGGGAAAGCAAGGCGTAATGGTGATGCTGGATGGCAAGCCATCGTATTTAAGCGGCGCTGATTTAGCGAATTTATTAAGGAGCATGTCATCAGCTAATTTGGAACAGATAGAAATTATGACCAATCCATCTGCAAAGTATGATGCCGCTGGTAATTCAGGCATCATCAACATACGCACAAAAAAGAATAAGCAAAAAGGCTTTAATGGCAGCGTTAATCTTGCCTACGGACAAGGCGTTTACAACACAACAAATAATAGCCTTAACCTAAATTACCGCAATGGAAAATTTAATTTATTCAGCACCATCAGTATTAACCACCGCAATAGTTTTCAGCAGCTTGATATTAACCGTATCTACAAAAATGAAAACCAGAAAGTAAATGCCATATTCACCCAAAATGGCCGCATGATGCGCCGTACTAACAACAATAGCCTAAAGGTTGGTGCCGATTATTACGCCAGCAAAAAAACTACTATCGGCATAGTGCTTACAGGTTTTAGCAATGATAAAAATAATAGCGGGCTTACTACCAGCTACCTAAAAAATAGTAATAATGTGTTAGATTCAATCGCTGTATCTACCACGGCAGAAAAAGGCACGTGGAAAAATGGCGGCGCAAATATTAACCTTCGCCAACAGTTTGATAGTACCGGAAGGGAATTTACTATGGATGCAGATTATGTGCGGTACAATTCATCCAATAACCAGCCATTTAATAATATTACTTACCTGCCTGATGGAAGCATTAGCAGTAGCAATTTATTGCTAGGCGAACTGCCTTCTACCATCACTATTTATTCTGCTAAGGCAGATTATACGCACCCTTTAAAAAGCGGGCTAAAAATAGAAACCGGTATAAAAGTGAGTTTTGTACATACGGATAATACCGCAGGATATTATAACATAGTCAACGATGTAAAAGTGCCTGATTATGAAAAGACAAACCGTTTTAAGTACAAAGAAAATATTAATGCTGCCTACTTAAATGCCAGTAAAGAAATTAAAAAATGGGGCTTTCAGGCAGGCCTGCGGTTAGAAAATACCAACTACTCCGGTAACCAGTTTGGCAACCCGCAAAAGCCGGATAGCAGTTTTAAGAAAAGTTATGTAGGCTTGTTCCCCACTATGTTTGTAAGCTATAAAGCCAACGATAAAAACCAGCTAAGCTTTTCTTATGGCAGAAGGATAAACCGCCCTGCGTATGAAGACCTGAACCCTTTTATGTTTTACTTAGATAAATATACCTATGGCGAAGGAAACCCATTTTTACGTCCGAGTTATGCCAATGTGCTAGAGGTTTCTCATACTTACAACGAGTGGCTTACTACAACAATCAACTACTCGCACACTAAAGACCTTTTTAATGAAATGTTTGAACAGCGTGGCTTTGCAACAGTACTAAAACAAAGTAATTTTGCCAGTGCAGATAACGCCAGCGTATCAGTAAGCGCACAAAAATCTGTTACAAAAATATGGACCGCCATTATTTACGCAGAAGCTAATTACAACGAATACAGCGGATTGACATTTGGAAGCAGCAATAAAAAAGCAGGTTCAAATTATTTGATCAATATCACTAACCAATTTAAGTTTAATAAAGGCTGGAGTGCAGAGCTATCGGGATTTTACCGCACTAAAGGCATAGAAGGGCAAATATCTATCAACCCATTAAGCCAGATAAATGCAGGCGTGCAAAAAGAAATATTGAAAAAGAAGGCCACGCTAAAATTAAATATAAGGGATGCATTTTTTAGCATGGTCCACAATGGAAAGGTAGACCTTATAAACACCGATGCAACCTTTCATCAGTACAGCGATAGCAGGGTACTAACACTTGGCTTTGCTTATCGTTTTGGCAAGCCAATAAAAGGCGTACAAAAAAGAAAAAGCGGCGGTGCAGGCGATGAGCAAAATAGGGTAAAAGGCGCCAACTAACAACCATATAACCATCACTAGCGCAGTTCAATATTTTTGGGCTGCGTTTTTTGTTTGCCGGTAAGGCGGTAAGCCATAAAGTTTTTTACTATTGTTATTAAATTACCTGTTTTACTTGCATTGATTTAAAAAAAACTCCTTGCCTCCTTACCGGCTACAAAATATTTAAACGTTTTTGCAGCAATAAAAAATACCATAATTTTACAGCCTCAAACTTCACCGCCAATTATAAATTTACCATTATGCCATCATTTGATTTTGCCAGTAAAGTTGACCTGCAGACCTTGGACAACGCTATTAATATTGTAAGCAAAGAAATAAAGAACCGCTTCGATTTTAAAGGTAGCCACGTTGTAATTGAACTCAACAAAAAAGATTTTAAATTAAGCCTGGAAGCGGATAGCGAAATGAAGCTAACGCAGATAATTGATGTATTGATTAGCCGAAGTATGAAGCAAGGCTTGGCTGCAGAAGTGTACGATTTGAGCAAAGAACCACACCAAAGTGGTAAAGTTGTAAAGCAAGAAGTACCTGTAAGGAACGGCATTAAGCAAGAGGATGCAAAAAAAATAGTTAAGCTCATAAAAGATAGCGGGCTTAAAGTGCAGGCGGCTATTATGGATGATATTATCCGCATTACGGGCAAAAAAATTGATGACCTTCAGGATGTTATCCAGGCATCTAAATCGTGGGATGTGGGTATCGCTTTGCAGCAAACAAATATGAAAGCTTAGATCCGTTTTTGGTTTTTTATTTGTTGTTTCTGGTAGTTAAAATTTTGGAGTTTGCTTTTTTTACCGGCTTAGTGCGCTTTTTACAGCTTATTGTACTCTTTATGTTGCGGCGCTAAATAATGCTTTTGCACTGCGGGGGCAAGCTCCCCCCTTCCTTTGGAGAGGAGTTTGGGATGGTATAAAAAAGAAATAGCAACATCCTAACAGCCATTACTTTAAAATACTACCTCATTACCTATCTTTTTATTAACAAATTGCAGTACTTTTGCCATCTCTAAAAATCGTATGGCAAAATCCATACACAAACTTTTATAATTATGAAAAAAGATTTGCATCCAAAAAATTACCGCTTCGTTGTTTTCAAAGACATGAGTAACGGTACTACTTTCTTAAGCCGTTCAACTGCTAACTCAAACGAAATGACCAAGCACGAAGATGGTAAAGAATACCCTGTAATTAAATTGGAAATCTCAAATACATCTCACCCGTTCTACACTGGTAAAAATGTATTGGTTGATACTGCTGGTCGTATCGATAAGTTTAAAAAACGCTACGAAAAGAAAGCAAATTAGTAGTAATTGCTGTTTTGTTTTTACAATATAATTAAGTCCCTTCGGTTTCCGGGGGGATTTTTATTTTAACCCAATAAAGTTTGTGCATTTACTTTTTTGGTTTGTAATTTAGCCTCAATGAATATTATTTTAGATGATAGCCTTGCTAAAGAACAGCTGTATCCATTTACTGCAACAAGGCACGTGGCAGATATCCGCATCGGTATTTTAACCATCCGTGAAAAATGGGTCTTGCTGGATGCTAATAATTTTATTTACGAAGCTCAGGGCACCATAACAATCCCTGCTAACATCATCCCCACAACAACCAATGTACATGCCATTTTTACTGCATTAGCTACTGGTAAGGCAATAAAAAATGAAGAAGAAATAAAATTCATCTTGCAACCCTGGAACATATTTCAGTTAAATGCCTGGGCCTTACAAAAAGATTTTGAGCTGATAACCGCAGGCAGGAAGTCACAGCCGATATCTACCACCAATAAAACGATTGCCCCCGAAAATATATTTTTAGAACAAGGCGCTATCGTACAACACAGCATCATCAATGCCAGCGCAGGACCAGTGTACATTGGTAAAAATGCCGAAGTTATGGAAGGCTGCATGGTACGGGGCCCATTCGCTTTATGCGAAAACGCCACTTTAAAAATGGGCAGTAAAATTTACGGTGCCACTACAATCGGCCCAAATTGTACGGCCGGTGGCGAAATAAAAAATTCCATCTTATTCGCCAACAGCAACAAAGCCCATGATGGTTATTTGGGCGATAGCGTAATAGGCGAGTGGTGCAACCTGGGTGCTGGCACCACTAATTCTAATATAAAAAATACTGCCGGCAATGTTACTGTGTGGAACAATAAAACTAAATCATTCGTACCCGCAGGCTTAAAATGTGGGCTGCTTATGGGCGATTATAGCCGTGCAGCCATCAACACTTCTTTTAACACTGGTACCGTGGTAGGCGTTTGCTGCAATATCTTCGGAGAAGGCTTTCCACCAAAGCTGGTAACGGATTTTAACTGGGGCAAAGAAAAGTATATTTTTGAAAAGGCCCTGCAAGATATCGATAACTGGAAGCAATTAAAAGGCAGTAATATTTCATCTGCAGAAAAGGAAATTTTAAAAGAACTTTACAACCAATAAACCAATAAAACAATCAACAACAATGAGAAAACAAATAGCAGCTGCTAACTGGAAAATGAACCTGACACTTGCGCAGGGAGAAGAACTTGTAGGCCAATTATTAGAAGCTACTGCCGGGCTTACCGAAAATCAGGAAGTCGTATTCGCAGTGCCTTTTCCTTACCTGGTAAATATTAAAAATAAGCTTGCCGGTAAAAGCCAAGTTTTTGTTGCAGCACAAAACTGTTACAATAAAGTATCTGGCGCCTATACAGGCGAAGTAAGTGCAGAAATATTAAAAAGCATTGGTACAGATTATGTTGTAATTGGGCATAGCGAACGCAGGGAATATTTCAACGAAAGCAACCAGGTACTGGCTGAAAAAATAAACATTTGCCTGGACAATAAATTAAAGCCCATTTTTTGTTGCGGCGAAGCATTGGAAATAAGGGAAGCAGACACACAGAATAGTTATGTAGAAAATCAAATTAAAGAAAGCCTTTTTCATTTATCGGCAGAGCAGATCACCGGCTTTGTAATTGCCTACGAACCAATCTGGGCCATTGGTACAGGCAAAACAGCTACAAGCGCACAAGCACAGGAAATACAAGCATATATACGCCTTGTACTGGCATCCAAATACGGAAAGGAAGTGGCAGATAGCATCTCCATCTTATACGGAGGAAGCGTAAAGGCGGGCAATGCAAAAGAAATCTTCAGTCAGCCTGATGTTGATGGAGGATTGGTTGGAGGAGCATCTTTAATGGCCACAGAGTTTGCGGCCATTTTAAAGAGCTTGAAATAATTGGAGCAAGTAAAAGCCGAAGCCTACATAAGGTCTAACGCTTTTGCCATAAAAGTAAAATTAAAAGGCAGTACAAGGCTGGCATAACCACCAGCGTACATATAAGCTACAATAAGGGTTATAATTGAAATTACAAAGAGAACCCAGTAAAGAGCGGTAAATTGTTTGGTATTGTCCATCGATAAATAATTTTGACAAAAATAAGGTAAAAACGAACATGGTTGTTTTTACCGATACATCAATTTTATTTTAAAAAAAGATGTTCCCAAATTATTACCGCTCATTTATGTAAGTTTTTTTGTTGGCCCGGTTAATACAAAGCTATGTGGAGCTTTATAGGCGTCGCACATTTTTACAGTTGTTTTTCAGGGAACTTTTACCACAAAAAATAAGGCGGAGTAGAAACCAATAAATTTATATAACATTAATTCAACTGCCTATAAAGAGGCCTTTAAATTCAATTGCTACAAGAACCTTCCTTTGGAAAACAGCGAGGCTGTTATTTTTTTATTGTGTATTTTTTACATTGTGAAACAAAGGCTTTATATTGCTGCCTCATAACATGCTTGACACGATGACCCTTACTTTCTATATTCGCTTTTATACCCGTTTTGGACAAAATCTGTACGTATCCGGCAACTGTGCTGCACTTGGCAATGATGATGTTGCAAAGGCGTTACCATTACAATATTTAAATGAACAATTCTGTTGCGCTACTGTAGAAATACCTGCGGAAGAAATCGCCGGAAGTATAGTATACCACTATATTCTAAAAGATGCCAATGGCGATGAGATTATTGAATGGAAGGATGATAAGCAAATAGATTTTACAGAAAAGAATATCGCCAATATAACACTGATAGATACCTGGAACCATGCCGGCACTGTAGAAAATGCATTTTATACGAAGCCTTTTAAAGAAGTGCTGTTAAAGGCCAAGCCAATTATAGCGGATATAATAGCCAACACAGCAGCTACACACAGGTTTAAAGTAAAGTGCCCGTTGCTAAAAGAAAACGAAGTGGTATGCCTAAGCGGCAACGGCAGCTTTTTAGGCAACTGGAATACGGCAACACCTATATTGCTTGTAAAAAAAGAGGATTGGTGGTACATAAACCTGAGCCTTGCCAATGGTGGTTTTAATGTGGTTTACAAATACGGCATATATAACATTGCCCAAAAATCTTTTGTACGTTTTGAAATTGGCGAAAACCGCAGCTTCTTTGCTGACACTGGCAGTAAAGGAAAATTGTCGATTTTACATGATGGATTCCTGCGCACCAATTCAACCACCTGGAAAGGCGCTGGCGTAGCTATCCCAGTGTTTAGCCTGCGCAGCGAAACCAGCTTTGGCACCGGCGAGTTTACCGATATAAAATTGCTGGTAGATTGGGCAAAAGAAACCGGTTTAAAGTTGATACAATTGTTGCCCATTAACGATACAACCGCTACGCACACCTGGATGGATTCTTATCCATACGCCGCCGTTTCAGCATTTGCCCTTCACCCTTTATTTTTAAATATTGAAAAGGTTGCCGGCAGTAAAAATTCTTCCATTATAAAACCTTTAAAGCAAATACAAAAAACTTTAAATGCCTTGCCGGATGTAGATTACGAACAGGTGATGCAGCATAAGTTTGCAGCCATCTCAAAATTATACCAGCAGCAAAAAGAAGAATTTTTAAACGACATGAAATATTTCGAGTTCTTCGATTTAAACCGTCACTGGCTGGTTCCTTATGCCGCTTTTTGTTATTTAAGGGATGCTAATAAAACAGCCGATTATAGCCAATGGCCAACTAACAGCGTGTACGGCGAAACGGAAGTTCAAGAACTTGCATCACCCACCCAGCCTCATTATGACGGTATAGCTTTGCATTATTTTATACAATATCACTTGCATTTACAGTTAAAGTCAGCCACGTTGTATGCGCATAAAAATGGCATCGTTGTAAAAGGTGACCTGCCCATCGGCATTTACCGTTATAGCTGCGATGCATGGATGGCACCCGAACTGTACAATATGGATGCACAGGCAGGCGCACCACCGGATGATTTTGCCATAAAAGGGCAAAACTGGGGCTTTCCAACATACAATTGGAAGAAGATGCAGGAAGATGGCTTTGCCTGGTGGCGCCAGCGTTTTGAGCAAATGAGCGAGTATTTTGATGTGTTCCGCATAGACCATATCCTTGGCTTTTTCCGCATTTGGAGTATTCCGTTAGATGCTGTTGAAGGCATCCTTGGCCACTTTGTGCCAGCTATCCCGGTACATATAAACGAACTTTTCCAAAACAATATTTGCTTTCAATTCTACAGGTATTGCAAGCCTTACATCACCCACCAAATATTGTTCGAAAAGCTAGGCGGAGAGGTTGATTATGTAAAAGAAAAATTTCTAAATTATAACGAAGGTCTGTTTGAATTAAAGCCAGGATTTGATAACCAGCGCAAAGTGGCAGATTATTTTAACAACGAACCGGCAACAGCCACTAACAATTTAATAAGACAGGCTTTATTCGATTTTATCAGCAATGTAATTTTGCTGGAAGCACCAGGCTCTCAAATGCAGCAGTTTCACTTCCGCATCGGTATGGAAAACACCTTATCTTTTCGGGATTTGGATGACTACAGCAAACAAAGATTAAAGGGATTATACATCAATTATTTCTTTCGCCGCCAAGATGATTTTTGGCGGAAAGAAGCGATGCGTAAACTGCCAGAGCTCAAACGTAGCACGAATATGCTGGTTTGCGGCGAAGACCTGGGGATGGTACCCGATTGTGTGCCAGATGTAATGAAGCAACTAGGCATGCTAAGCCTGGAGATACAACGGATGCCAAAGGATACCAATACTATGTTTTTTCACCCAGCAAACGCGCCTTACCTAAGTGTGGTAACACCCGCCACGCACGATATGACAACCATCCGCGGCTGGTGGCAAGAAGACCCAGCAAAAACGCAGCAATTTTATAACAATATGCTAGGCCATAATGGCGGTGCACCTTTTCATTGCGAGCCATATATCAATAAAGAAATTGTGTTGCAGCACCTATATTCACCAGCTATCTGGAGTATTTTTCAATTGCAGGATATAATGGGTAGCAGTGCCACCCTGCGCCGCAGCAACCCCAACGATGAACGCATTAATATCCCCGCAAACCCAAAGCATTACTGGAAATACAGGATGCACATAACGTTGGAAGACCTAATAAAACAAACAGCCTTTAATGAAGAATTTGGCAAAGATGTAAAGGCTAGCGGCAGGTAAAATAATAAAATAAAGTGGCATAATTTGGTGCCCGTTTTAGAGAAATGCAATTACTTTCGGCACTTGTAAATCATCATACTGATACATGGGCATTGCTATGGCTAAAATAACAATAGCTGATGCAAAGGGTGTTAATTATTGATGTA
>JAYVUJ010000434.1:0-6233 GCA_043788035.1 Ferruginibacter sp.
GGTGAGCCATTGGATGGGATTTACATTGTGCAGTTTGCAGGTGGCAAATAAACTGTACAGCATGGCACTTCTTTGGGCGGCTTCATGATTGCCGGCAAATAAATAATTTTTTCGGCCAATGGCCACAAGCCGTAGCAGCCCTTGGGCATGCCTACAACCTCAATATAAAAATAATACCGCTCATGGTTATTAAGATGCAGCATTTAGTTCAATAAGTTTTTTACCTAATCAACCGGTGGCATATTTTCATAGCAAATGCGGGTGCCATTGGTAAAAATAATGCTTACCGGTGCAGGTGTAATAGGTATATATTTACCTGCCGGTTGTGGCTGTAATTTGTTTTGCCAGTAATAATAGTTGGATGGTTTATCTGCTGCTGAAAGCAGTACGCCTTTACTGTTATGTCCCTAGCTTTACAGGCTGCTATGGGTGCCTGCACTGCGCCTGCTTTATATTGTTGTATGCCATAATTGCAAAGCTCACTACTAATTTTTAAGTAGGCAACATGGGGTTGGTGGAGGGGATACTGCGTTACAGCATTCTTATACCTCATCATTTTCAGGTACTCAATTCACGGCGCCCCCTGCGCCTATCAGAAGGAAGAAGTAAGAAAAACGAGGCAATATTTATCAAAAAGTAGCTGGTTAACACAGCCTCTCTTAATTTACCCATTAAAATAAAAGCGATGTTCTATTAAATAATTTAGGTAGCCAAGCTTATTAAGCACCAGTAAAAATGGAAAGTACTTGTAATTATAAATTGATTGAGTTAACTTTTAATACTAATTACCGGTAACATGCTTAAATATTGTAGCTTACTGTATATTTTTTTTGTTATTAATTGTAAGCAGGTCTTGGCACAGGCTGCAGCTACCACGGGCAAAACCTACGCAGTCGTAATTGGTATATCTACCTACAAAAATAAAGCTTTGCCTTCGCTGCAGTATTCCGATAAAGATGCAAAGCTTTTTGCCTCCTGGCTGCAATCTAAAGCAGGTGGCAATGTTCCGGCTACGCAAATAAAATTATTGCTAAATGAAGAAGCTACTATTGCTGCAGTGTATGATGCGCTGGATTGGTTAAAAGAAAATTGCAAAAGCGAGGATTTGGGCTATATATATTTTTCTGGGCATGGCGATGTGGAAACTAAAAATACTTTTAGCCTTGGTTACCTGCTAGCGTATAATACACCGCCCAATAATTACCGCAATAATGCCATCCGTATAGAAGACCTTAACAACAAAGCAAATATTTTATCTTTAAAAAATAAAGCAAAAGTTATTTTAATTACTGATGCATGCCATGCGGGTAAACTTGCCGGCGATTTTTACAAAGGCAAACAGCTTGTTGCCAGCCAGCTTAGGATTGTATTGAATAATGAAGTGCGGCTTGCATCCTGCGCCGCTGATGAAGAAGCTGCGGAAGGGCCAGATTGGGGAGGAGGGCATGGCGTATTTTCTTATTATCTTTTAATGGGCTTAAATGGCCGAGCCGATTTAAAAAAAGAGGGTACCATACAATTAGCCGAACTTAATAAATTCCTGGAATCGTCTTTTATTGCAGACAAATTTTTACTTGCGGATAAACACCTACAACATCCCGTTACAGATGGCAACCCTAATTTTTTAATGGCAATTACTGATACCGCAACATTGAATAGATTACATGCGTCGCAGCAAAAAGATGATTCCGCAACTGCACATCTGCTTACCGGCATGCAATCTTTTAAAGCCATTGGGTTGCAGCCCATCGATTATTTTTTTGCGCTTTCGCAGGTTCAGCCTATTGAAAATTACATAGATTTTGATATGTTAAGCAAAGTGCCTGCAGATGCGCTGCCACTTAAGATACTGGATGAGCGTATCCATTATCAGCAGCTGGTGGATACGCTCGTTGATTCATTACACAATGCAGGGCAACAGTATTCCGGTAAAGATTTTGCCAACGTGGATTCGTTACAACTATTAAGGGGTCAGTTGCTTACAAACAAATCTTTGAATGCCCGTTTTAATGAACGATTTATTGAAATGGTACATAACAAGGGGCAGGATATGATTAATGCTTACCTGGAAGGCGACTTAGCAGAACTTGAAAAAAGGCAATACTATTATGCAGGCAACCGGGATTACGGTTATTTTCTTTCGATGCTTAAAGTAGCCATCAACATTACACCAGCAAACCATTCCCTTGCTGGGCTGCTAAAAGTTAATTATAGTTATATTGCCGGTTTGATTGACCGGTTAGCAATGGCTACCGGCCACAATGCTGACAGCTCATTGAACAGGGCATTTATCCACCAGCGGGAAGCCCTACAACTGGAGCCTTACGCTGCTTACATACATAACGAATTGGGTAACTTATACCTTCATATAAAAAATTTCGATTCGGCCGATTACCATTTTAACCTTGCCAATGCCTTATCGCCCACCTGGGCTGTACCATGGAGCAATAAAATAAGCTTAAGCGTGGCCATTAATAAGCCTGTAAAAGCAAAAGAAGCTATACACATGGCAGATTCTTTGCAGCCCAATCTTGCCTATGTAATGATGAATGCTGGGCTGGCTATGGAACAAGAAAATAACTGGCTGGCTGCTGAATCATTTTATAAAAAAGGCATCGCAAAAAATAGCGTGCATTTTTTTCCTTATGAGCATTTGGGTGGAATTTATTTGCTCACCGGTGAATATGAAAAAGCAGATATGTTTTTGTTTGAAGCAAAACTTAGGAAAGGCCAGTTTGCTATAAACAATGACTATTTTAAATTCGGCCTTGTGCAGGGTAGCCGGCCGCCGTTTGAAAGCCCGCAACAGCAGCAACTAAAGTGTGATTGGAAGGCTTTAATTTCCACAAAAAAAATAGCGCAGCCTTATGTAATGTTGGCAAAAGCCTTAATGGATCCTTTGCCAATGAATACCATCATATCCATATTAAGCTATGCATTACAACAAGTACCTGATATGCCGCTGGCACATCATTACCTTGCCCAGCAACTTTACCACCAGGGAAAACTGCAACAGGCAGAAGCGGCACTATTGAAAGCTATAGCAAAACATCAAACTAATGATAAGCTATGGTTTCAACTAAAAGGAGCAATATACCCGAATGATGCAAGCATAAAAGATACCTGTTTGTTGCAATCCCTTGCATCTTACCAATATGATATTTTAGAAGACCATTACCTGCTAGGTTCGCTGTATGAAAAGCAAAGCATGACGGCTAAAGCTATTGCTCAATACACTACCATATCAGCCATTGAAAATAAACGCCAGCTTGACCAGGCAAATTTTATTGGTTTTGATGCAAGGGCTTATGAGTTGCAACTAAACACTGGTATTGCAGAAACTATGTTGGCAGCATTTGAACGACCTATAAACATGGGTGGTGCCATTAAAGTAGCAAGGCTATACGAAAAGCTTGGCAAATATTTACCTGCGGAAAAGATGTTGCTTAACCAGGTTTTATTAAACCGTGCAGCAGGAAATAAAAGACAGGATGCTGTACTGGCCCGCAAGCCGGCAAAGTGGCAAATAGCTGGTATTAATTTTTACTGGTTGGCCATTAACCATGATATGGAAAGCGAAACCTATAATTTTTATCAAAGGATGATGTTGTTGTTTCCCCGGGATTTTGAATGGAAAGAAAAAGCAGGTTTGTTTTTATATAACCGGCTGGCGTTGGCATTTAATCAAATGCAGGTGGCTGAGTACCAGCCATTTTATGCATCAATTGGCAAGTATGCTTACCCATGGCTGGCAGGTAAAGAGCGCGTTCATCAGGAAGATATTATTTTTAAATTGCCCGGTACACTTGAAAAAGTACAAATTAAAATGCTGGTATATGACCCTCTAAAACAAGCTCTGGAATACCTGCAGCAGTCAGTAAAGCTATCTGGTGAAGTAAGCCCCCGGGCCACAATATTAGAGCCATTGGCAGGCCTTAACAATTGGATTGGCAATAGCGAAACAAGCATTCAACAATATAAAGCGTTACTTAAATTAACCCCTGGTAACGGGCCAGCAAGAAATAAGCTTATTGCCAGGCTAGTCGGCAATTGTGAATTTCCTGATGCTTGCGAGCAATTAAGCCTGGCAAATCAACTGGGGCAAATTATACCTAAACAGCTGCTGCTACTTGCCGAATATAAAATGCTGGGCAATAACTTTAGGGAAGCAACAGAAACATTGAAAATTTTTATGCCGCAAAGCGATGCGGAAAAATTTGAGGTGATGGCTTTGCACGCAAAAATTAACTGGTTAAACGGACATCCTGCAACAGCACTGGCATATTTGCTGGATTCATTTCCGGTTATAAAAGTAAATACCAAGGAGGATAACGTCGATTTTAACATCAACGCCGACAAACAAAAAATGATTGTGTTTCGGCTGTATTCTATTGCCCGCATGTATGCATTGCTGAAAAATAACGATAAAGCTTTTATGTACTTAAAGCAATCGCTGGATGCTGGTTTGAATTATAAATATGTATTAGATATTGATGCCGTATGGGCTGCTGTAAGAAATACCCAAAAATGGAATGACCTTATAAAAAACTATGGTTTTAAAGTTGACTATTTTACGCAGCCAGCAGAAACGCCAAGGGCTTTAAAGATGTATAAGGTACCAAATTATCATAATTGAAATGGTAGCTGCTTATTAATAAAGGGTACACTATTATTGAAGCTGAAATAAATATAAGTGAGCCTTCTTACAAAAAATAATCCTGCAGCTTCAAGAAAAGTAATGACGAAAAAAAGATTTTTATAAAGGAGGGGTAACACTTATTGCTGCTGTTTGAACACAACGCCCGTTACCACAGGCGGCAGTAAGCGCTTGCTTACGGGTACTTTCTTTAGCTTTTAATAAAATCCTTAACCAGGTAGTTTCGCCCTCACTGCCGTATAAGCTATTTACCAGCTGCGCCTGAAAAAAGTTGGTAAAAAACCCGCCCAATGCAGGGTTGCCGGCTGATAGCTGGTTTACCTGGGCCGCAGTAGAAAGTACCGATATTGGGTGCTCCGGGAAAAAAAGCGCCTTACAGTGGCCAAAATTTAGTTTAAGACCTGCCGTGGCAGTGCCCCTTGTGCGCAATGGCTCTTTGCCAACTGGTACGGGTGCGCCAATATCATCATTACAGCAATCGCTTAAAACAATCGTTACCCTAGCGCCTTTTTTTACAATGCGGTTATAAATATCTTCTATGCTTAAATTATTCTTATCAAGGTCCTGCGCCCCACTCGTCCGTAAGGAAATGCGCGGGTATTCGCCAGTTTCGTCTGAGTACCTAAAGCCATGGCCGCTGTAATAAAATACCACCATATCAATCGGGGCAGGTTTAAGCGTATTAATAGCGGCTTCTACCAGGGTTTTATTAAATTTATTTCCCTGTAGGGTTTGGGCTATTAGGGTAATGCCCAGTTGGTCTTTAAGGATTGTAAAGGTTGCTGTTATTTTGTCAACATCTTTTTGAGAGCTTATGCCAATTTCAGGGTCGTTGGTATTGGCAACCACAATTAAATATAATTTTGCAGAGCGCTCCACCTTGCTTAGCGCCCTGGTATCCAATGTAAAAAGATCTTGGTAAAAAGCCTCTTTTTCATTAAAAAAATGAGTTACAAATTCTTTTTGTTTTAATAGTTCGGCATAGCTTTTTTGTTGGTTGGCTACCATACTTGCCACTGTCCATTTATCGCCTGCTACTTTATAGGCTACACTTACCGGAACGAACAATGTGTCTTGACCAACTGCCTGTTTTTGAAATATAATTTTTGGGCTAATAAAAGAAGTATCATCCGTGCCTAACAAATATTCGGGATTACCAGCCGCAATAAGGTATCTATAAAAAGGGTTAATAGAATCGGTTTTCGGGGTTTCTGTAGAATCTGTAAAGCTTTGCTCAATTAATTTATCTTCTCCGGATATGGGGTCAATAAAGCGTATCCTCCCGATGGCGTTCCCATCGGCATGCACCGTTAAAAAAACAAAGTAATCTACTGGCTGACCAACATGGTTGTTGAGCTTATTTTCAAAATAAAAATAAGATTGCCCATAGCTGTGGCAGCTTATCAGGCAAAACAAAAAAAATAATACCTTTTTAGCAGCCCTTATTTTGAAGGGATACTTTAAGCAGCCCACAAAAAAAATGATGCGCATAAAAATTAAACTTTCTTGGCTTTAATATTTTCCGGGCGATGCTTTACTGTTGTATCAAGTGGCGGCAACGTATCTTTTACAACAG
>JAYVUJ010000435.1:0-5754 GCA_043788035.1 Ferruginibacter sp.
AGGAACATTTTTAAATTTAACACCCAATACTTTTCCGTAGCTGTAGTTGCCGAAAAGCAGGCTGGTATTTACGCCTATTGCTTCTACTGCAAAACCTGCAATGGCTACAATAACAACAAATAGATAATAATAATTATTTTTTTCATTTTGCGTCCATACTAATAACGCACCGCTAAGCAAAAGGTTAATTGGTGTTGATTGGATGATAGGCTGGTTATTAAAAACCAATATACCAACAAGCCCAATAATATGAAAAAAGATGGCTATACAAGTTGCTGTTTGATATTTAGATAGTTTAGCCAACGTTTAATGTCCTGTATTTTTATGCCCTTCGGCTGCTACTAACCCGCTTACAATTTTTGCACTTTTTAAACATAAAGGAATGCCACCACCCGGATGCACGCTGCCGCCACAAAAATAAAGCCCATTTACATTTTTTTCAAAATTAGGCTGGCGAAAAAAAGCGGCCAGCTTTGAATTAGAACTGGTGCCATAGAGCGAGCCCATATAGGAGGCTGTCTGTCCTTCTATCATTACTGGGTCAAGGGTATGCTCTGTTTCAATTAATGGCTCAATATCTTCGCCTAACATACGGCTTAATTTATCAATTACAAGTATGCGCAAATTAGATTTTAGCTGCTCCCAATTTTGCCCTTTATTAGCCGGCGCATTCACCATCACAAACCAGTTTTCTTTCCCTTGCGGCGATTGTGTGCTTTCTATTTTAGAAGTAATATTGATGTAGACCGTAGGGTCGCTACTTAATTTATTTTCTTTAAAAATACTGTCAAACTCTGTTTTATAATCTTTACTAAAAAAAATATTGTGCAATTGTAAAGCAGGAAAGGGTTTATTTATACCCCAGTAAAAAATTACCGCACTACTGCTACGCTCTTGTTTTAAAACTTTTTTTGCATGATGACTATTTTGTAATAAATTTTTGTAAGTAAAATAAATATCAACATTGCTAACTACCACATCTGACAATATATTTTCATTATTTACAACTACTCCTTTTACATATCCTTCATGCTGTATAATACGTTGCACCGGTGTATCAAAATAAAATTGTACACCTTTTTTAATGGCTAATCTATATAATGTATTTGTAATGCTAACCATTCCGCCAGTAGGATAAAAAGTGCCTTGGTTTTGTTCCAAGTGCGGTATAAGGCTTAGCATTGCAGGTGCCTTATATGGGTTGCTGCCGTTGTAAGTAGCAAAGCGATTAAAAAGTTGTACCGCCTCGGGCGATGAAAAAATTTTACTATTATGCTGATGCAAGCTCTTGAATATATAACCGAACCGTATAGTCTTTAAAGCTGCGCCAAACCGTTTGTTAAGCCAGGTTTTAAGTTTGTGTAAAGAATTATCAAGAAATATCGTACCAATATTATCGTACAATTTTTTAGACTGTTGTAAGTAACTAGTCACCTTTTGGGGCTGTTCATTTAATTGCTCCTGTAGCTCTTGCGCAAACTTGTTGGCGTCAGTATGTGCATGGACTACTTTACCGTTTTCATAAAAATATTTACATGCTATAGCAATAGGTTGATAAGTAAAATATTCTGCTATGGGCTCGTTGGCCAGGGTAAACAATTCTTCTATATTTTGAGGTTGTGTAAATAAAGATGGCCCTGCATCAAAACGAAAGCCGTCTTTTTCAAAAGCAGATAACTTACCACCGGGCTGGCTATTTTTTTCATACACTTGAACACTAAAGCCTTGAACCGCTAAACGGATTGCCGCCGCCATCCCACCTACGCCGCTTCCTATGATGATTGCTTTTTTTGTATGCATCCTGTATTGTTATTGTATCGATAACATCTATAAAATATCCATTAAAAGTCAATCATTCAAAGCAAGATATGCCTGTAGTTTTGGAAAGGCAATCTTAAACCAGGCTGTGTATTTTTGTGGATGTGATTGGATAGAATCTTTTATTTCTACTAACGGCTTATAACAATAATCACTTACTTCATCGCCGTTGGGAAAGATGTTGTTATTATAGGTTCCTATAAATACATGGTCAAATTCATGCTCCGTAAGCCCGTTATCAAAAGGGGCCTTATAAATAAAATGGAACGCTTTTTTTAGGGTAGTTGTAAACCCCATTTCCTCAACTAATCGTTTAGCAGCAGCAGGCAATGTGGCTTGGCCAGGTGCAGGATGGCTGCAACATGCATTTGTCCATAAAGAAGCGCTATGATATTTTTTGTCAGCTCTTTTTTGCAAAAGCATCTCTCCTTTATTGTTAAATATAAAAACACTGAAAGCCCGGTGTAGCAGCGCTTTTTCATGAACTTCCATTTTCTCCATAGTACCAATCTGTACATCGTTTTCATCTACAAGTATAACTTCCATAGTCCTTTTCACTTTATAAAATATTTAATTGGTGCCTTAACCCGGCTTTTGCTACAATAAACATTTTGCTATAATTCGGTATGCGTATGCGCTGCTCTAAAATATTAACAGGAGGAGTATTTTTAATTTTTTTAAACAACGATAAATAATATTTATAAGCCACATATACGCCAAACTTTGCCTTGATGGGAAGGTTTAAAATACCATCATAAGCAGCAAGAAAATCAGCAGTGATCTCTTCTTCAATTTGCAGCTTCATATCGGTAGAAAAATTTTTAAAATCAACTCCCGGAAAATAAGTACGGCTCAGCAATTCATAATCATTTTTCACATCCCTCAAAAAATTTACTTTTTGAAAAGCAGCACCTAGTGCGCTAGCCGAGGGCTTTAATTTTTCATACATTTCGTAATCACCTTCGCAAAAGATATAAAGGCACATAAGACCAACGACTTCAGCACTTCCATAAATATATTCCTTATAGCCTTCACTATCGTAAGAGGCTTTGCAAAGGTCCATATGCATACTCTTAAAAAAGGCTTCTATGAGATGATGTGGTATAGAATATTTATTTACTGTACTTTGAAAACTATTTAAAATTGGATTTAAGCTAATTCCTCTTCGTAATGCAGTATAAGTATCATTTTTAAACTCTGCTAAAAGTACTTCTTTATCATAGTCGTGAAAAGTATCCACTATTTCATCTGCAAAACGTACAAAACCATATACATTAAAAATAGGTGTCCTCAAATTAGAATGAAGTAATTTAATGGCACTACTAAAGGAAGTGCTATATTTTTCCGTAGTTGCTTTACTGCACTGCTGGCTTAATTCATTAAAAAGGTGCATCATGCCTTTTGCTTAAGTTTTAAGTAAATAGTTGTTAAGTTATATATAAGTCATCATTTAAATAAATATATTTTGATGATGGTGAAGTTTTGATCTAAATTTTTCTTTAAGGTTTTTTACACTTTGAATAATTTTACTATTTGCCTCTAAAAACTATTCTGTAAATATTCAATTAGTATCTTCAAAAATACTTTATTACTTCTTTAGCAATCACTTCACCACTAATTATCGCAGGGGGCACCCCCGGACCTGGAACGGTAAGCTGACCAGCATAAAATAAATTTTTTACGGTCTTGCTTCTGCAAGATGGTTTTAAAATGGCTGTTTGCAGTAGTGTATTTGCTAAGCCATATGCATTTCCTTTAAAAGCATTGTAATCACTTTTAAAATCACTTACAGAATAGCTACTTTTATAAATGATGGCATCTGTAATATTCTCGCCAATTTTATCTTGAAACCTTTGTATAATTTTTTCAAAATATTTATCACGTAATAATGCTGTATCTCCCTGTAAACCAGTGGCAACCGGAATTAAAAAAAATAGATTTTCGCATCCTGCAGGTGCGCTTGAGGCGTCTGTTACAGATGTGGCACTTACATAAAATAACGGTTCAGCAGGCCATTGCGGTGTAGAATATATTTCCTTTCCATGCACATCAAAACTTACGTCAAAAAATAACGTATGATGTAAGATATTGTTCAGCTTTTTATTTAAACCAACATAATAAATAAGGCAGCTTGGTGCCATTACTCGTTTATCCCAATAAGCATTGCTGTACGATTTAAACTGATCTGCTATCAATTTTGTTTCTATAAAGTGATAATCTGCTGAGCCAATCACTACATCTGCATCAAATGAAGCATAGTTAATTTGTTGTTTATCGCCTGTTGTTTTAGCGATAACTTTTTTTGCTACACTTTTTTCAATGTCTATATTACAAACATCATGGTTAAAATAAAATTTAACGCCTAACTTTTTGGCCAAACTATACATTGAATCAACAATTGTGTACATCCCGCCCTCCGGGTACCATGTGCCTAGTTTTATATCGGCGTAATTCATTAAGCTATATAAAGCAGGTGTATTTTCGGGCAAAGCCCCTAAAAATAATACCGGAAATTCTAATAATTGTTGTAACTGTTTATTTTTAAAAAACTTATTAACATGTTTTTTTATAGAAGTGAAAACATCTAATTTAAAAATCCCTTTAACTAGTTCCCAATCTGCAAATTCTGCGATAGATTGCCCTGGCTTATGTACTAATTTGTTGATGCCTACTTTATATTTATAGGCAGCTTCTTCCATAAACTTATCTAGCATTACCCCGCTTCCGGGCTCTATTTGTTCAAATAAGTCTTTAAGTTGAGTGTAACCCGAAGGAATATCCGTAGAGCCTAACGGCCAATAGATTCTATATGAAGGCTCTAATCTTGTAAGCGTGTAATAATCTGATACTTTTTTATCAAAACAGTTAAAAAACCTTTCGAAAACGTCCGGCATCCAATACCAGCTTGGTCCCATATCAAAAGTAAAACCATTAGCCTTAAAGCGCCTTGCCCTGCCGCCGGGTATACTATGTTTTTCTAAAACTGTTACATCCCATCCGGCTTTTGCCATAAAAGATGCTGCAGACAAACCTGAAAAGCCACTTCCTATAATTACTACTTTTTTCAATAGTTTAAATTAATTACGCGTTTAAACTTTGATAATTTTTGGGCATACAGATAACTTAATAATTAGAATCTTGTTAGTTGTTCTTTTAATAATTTCCTGGCAAAATGTATCCTGCTTTTTATTGTGCCTAATGGCTCACTTAACATTTCCGCAATTTCAAAATACTTATATCCTTCAAAATATAACATAAACGGATTTCTAAAAATAGCAGGAAGCTTGTAAACAGCCGCTTGTATATCCTTCAATTTTAAAATACCTTCAGCTGCATTTGTTGTGGCCGCTTGATTATAATTTAATAAAAATTCATTGGGAGTATTATCAAATATAGTATTTTGCTTTGCTTTTCTACGATAATTATTAATAAATATATTACGCATTATAGTATAAAGCCAAGCTTTAATATTTGTGCCTACGTTGTACTTTTCTTTGTTTGCCAAAGCCCTAAACATAGTTTCTTGTAATAAGTCTTTTGCAACTTCATTATCTCTGGTAAGTGTTATAGCAAATGGTTTTAAAAATTCTGTATTGTTTATTAATAGCTGATCGAAATCTTTTGTTGCCATGATAAATTGTTTAATTAATTAGATTGTAAAGTTAAACATAAATGATTGAACTATCAAATAATTTGTTTAACAACTTTAAATAATAGTTAAACAGTTCGGTCGTGTAAAAATATTTTGATATCAAAAAATTGAAAAAAGTACAGCTTATATTGAGTCAAAGTAGAAAAGGACGTAATTGCAATTAAAATCACACATCGGTATGTTTCAATGTAATTATAACCTTAAAGAAAATAATATTAAAAAAGTTTGTATAAATTATCAAACACATTGATTATTTAAAAAAATTCTTATTTAAATTATTAAAA
>JAYVUJ010000436.1:0-5128 GCA_043788035.1 Ferruginibacter sp.
GGCATTGACGATGATATCGCCAAGAGCCCGATCATTCGCCAGTGCGATACGCAAAAGTGGGTGCCGGCGCATAAAGTGCAGCATTTATACTTGTTGCCTATCTACGCATTATCTTCTATTTTTTGGTTGTTCTTTATGGATTTTACCAAATATTTTACCCGAAAGATTTACACCACAGATGCATGGAAACTAACTGCAAAAAACCACGCTATTTTTTGGGTAACTAAAATTTGTTACTTTACTTTTTACATGATTATCCCCGCAATGGTTTGGGGTATAGGCCCTTGGTTGGCAGGCTTTTTTATATTGCATGCCGTAATGGGGGTAACCCTGTCGGTAGTTTTTCAATTGGCACATGTGGTGGAAAGCACCGAATTTGAAAGCGTTGCACTGGATGAAACCAAACATATAGAATCTGCATGGGCAGAGCATGAAATACGCACCACTGCTAACTTTGCCATGGGCAGCAAAACAGTTTCGTGGTTTGTAGGAGGGTTAAATTTTCAGATTGAGCACCATCTTTTTCCAAGGGTAAGCCATATCCATTACCCTGCAATCAGCAAGATAGTAATGGCAAAATGCCTGGAATATAACCTTCCTTACAACAAGTACGATACCATGCTGCAGGCTGTTGCATCTCACTTTAGGGTGATGAAAATATTAGGTAAAAAACCTGTTGAAGTTAAGCGCCAACAAGCACAGGCAGCTTAAGGCTACGGCTTGTATTTTGCTTCCTGAAAAATGATTTCTGTATCTAAATTTATTAATTCCTGCAATGTAGTTGCAGGTTTTTTTTGCATGTATTTTTTTACAATTTGCCATCCTGCAAACGAACCTATATTGCCTGGGGCGCCTTCGCCAAGCTCCTGCGTTTTAGGGCTTTCATCTACATAATTTTTGGTAATATTTTTATCGGTTAATTGTAAAAAAGAGTTCTTGATAAACAAGTCCCAGATAACATTTTCGTGCGCATAACTATCCTTCATCTGATCTTTAGTATAGCCCATTATTTTATACTCTTCTGTTTTGGGAAGCAGCATGCTCAAAATGTACAAGCGTTTTCCATTCTCGATCATCAGGCTGACTAAGGGCTTTTCAGTATCTTTCTCAGGGTAGATATCGCTAACAATATTTTTCATGCAATTGACCGCAATATAATCAGGCTCAAACCTTTGAGAAATATATTCAGGATAGGTTTCCTGCACCAGCGTTGTCTTGTACAAAGGGTTGTTTTTACCCAAATGTACTTGCAGCCCAATAATCAACGCATCTTTTGTAATGCCATCGCCGGTACCATCCGCAGGGCCGATATAGGTAATGATTTTTTGAGGCAATTTGTATTTTGGAAAATAATATTTTACAAACTGCAGCCCCGTTTTTATTTCTTTTTCATAAGCTGAAAAATTATTGAATATTTTTTCAGCATCATTATATACAGGCCTGTAAGCATTTATAAAGCCATTTACGTAAGCAGCAGCCGTATCTGCTGGCCATGCAGGGTCTACAGTTAATATTTGGGTAAGGTAAGTCTCTACAAAAGAAGGAGAGTTAGCGTTTATCTGTTTTAGGTAAACCAATAAATTGTTGGCAGTAGTATCGAAAAAATCTTTTTCAAAACGTTCGGTAGTAATGGTTACAGGGAGGTTTGATACATCGGGTATTTTTTTACTAGCACAGGAAAATAAAAGCGTACACAGGATAATTGCAACAATAAATGATCTCATAACCAAAAATGCTTTTGAAGTTTTAACTTTACAAAGAAAGAAATTGATTTATAAGCATAAAGTTAAGTTCCTTTTAAGAGGATAGTTATGAAAATATTTTTAGCGCAGCAGAACTACCATATTGGCAACTTTGCCGAGAATACAAAAAAGATAATAGCAGCCATTGAAGAAGCCAAAAAAAAAGGGGGCGACGTTATCGTATTTAGCGAGCTTTGTGTATGCGGCTATCCGCCGAGGGATTTTTTAGAGTTTGATGATTTTATAAACAAATGCTATGACGCTATTGACGAGATAAAGCAACATGCAGATACTATTGCGGTAATTGTTGGTGCGCCGGATAAGAACATCATCCCCAAAGGGAAAGATTTATTTAATGGTGCATTTTTTTTGTATGATAAAATGATTAAAAAAGCTGCGCACAAAACATGTTTGCCTACCTACGATGTATTTGATGAAAACCGTTATTTTGAACCAGCATACGAGTGGAATGTGATTGAATTTAAAGGTAAAAGGATAGCCCTTACAATTTGTGAAGATATTTGGAACCTGGGCGATAACCCACTGTACCGCATATGCCCGATGGATGAATTAATGAAGCAGCATCCGGATATAATGATTAATATTTCGGCCTCTCCATTTGATTATACGCATGACGAAGATAGAAAGGCGGTAGTAAAGGCAACGGTAGAAAAATACCACCTGCCTATGTTTTATTGTAACGCAACTGGCAGCCAAACAGAAATTGTTTTTGATGGTTCGTCGTTGGTGTATGATAAAAATGGTAACCTTTGCGGCCAGTTGCCTCCCTTTAAAGAGGCGCTTGAAGCATTTATTTTAAAAGATGATGGAACTATTGATGGGCCTACAGTTGAAGTTGCAAGCCTTGTGGCGGGTAAAGGATGGAACTTGCTTAAACTGGAAGAAACCCTGAACACAGACAAGATTTATGCAGCTATAGTAATGAGTATTAAAGATTACTTTTTTAAGATGGGTTTTACAAAAGCTATCATTGGCAGCAGTGGCGGCATCGATAGTGCCGTAACAATTGCATTGGCCTGCGAAGCATTAGGCGCAGCAAACGTTAAAGCGGTGCTGATGCCTTCCCAATACTCTACCGGCCATTCGGTAGATGATGCGGAAAAGTTAAGTGAAGCATTAGGCAATCCTTATGATATTATCCCGATAAAAAATATTTACGATACTTTTTTAAAAGAATTAAAACCCATATTTAAGGAGTTGCCTTTTAGTGTTGCTGAAGAAAATATCCAAAGCCGTACAAGAGGTAATTTGTTAATGGCCATCGCTAATAAGTTTGGTTACATCTTGCTAAATACATCCAACAAAAGCGAGCTGGCAACCGGTTACGGAACTTTGTACGGCGATATGGCCGGCGGGCTTGGCGTGTTGGGCGATTGTTATAAATTACAAGTGTATGCTTTGGCAAGGCACATTAACCGCAATGGTGAAATTATCCCGGAAAATATAATTACAAAAGCACCTTCTGCAGAGCTACGGCCAGAACAAAAAGATGCTGATTCTTTGCCGGAGTATGATATCCTTGATAAAATTTTGTACCAATACATTGAACGCAGGCTTGGCCCAAAAGAAATTAAAGCGCAAGGGTTCGATGCGGCTTTAGTTGACAGGATATTAAAAATGGTAAACTTAAATGAGTATAAGCGCAACCAGTTTTGCCCCATAATAAGGATATCGCCAAAGGCATTTGGTGTAGGCAGGCGAGTGCCAATAGTAGGTAGATATTTAAGTTAGCCGCTTATTAATTTATATAAAACTTACCTTTTTACAGCTAAGTTTTGGGCAAATTTGCAATCGAATTGCAAATTTGTCCAAAACTTATATCCTACAACGGGAGTAGCCAGAAAATAATATATCTCAACTTATCCAATATTACTTATCCCACTTTTTCCACTACAGCCGCTGTACCATAGGCCAGCACTTCCGTAATTCCCTGCATTACTTCATTGGCATCGTACCGCATGTTTATGATGGCAGTTGCGCCCTTTTCATTTGCATGCTGCAACATTATTTGGTAAGCTTCTTCCCGGGCTTTTTCGCACAGCTCCACATAAATAGAAAGCTTGCCACCAAATAAAGATTGTACGCCCCCACCAATATTGCCCAGCAAGCTCCTGCTTCTTACCGTTATTCCCCGTACTATGCCAAGGTGTTTAACTATGCGGTATCCATCCAGGTTATTGGCGGTGGTTATTAATTGTTCGTCTATCATAATAAAACTTTTTCTTAAAGATATAAATGATTTTAACAGATTTTTTTCTGATTCAACATTACGGCTAAATTTTTGTAAGTGCATTGTTCGTATTTTCGCTATGTGCCGATGGCGCAATATTGTCAGGTTTTAGCAATATTTATTTTATCAACAAAAACGGTAAGGAAATATAGCTACATAATTTTACTAAATATATACTATAAATACCCGAAGGACAAGCTTTGGGACAACTTTTTTTTATGCAACAAACAGCCGAAGACATACGTTTGCTTAACAATAAAATAAATGATGCAGCAGGTTTTGTTACCCGTATAAATGATGAGCTTAGTAAAGTAATTGTTGGCCAGCATGGCATGATAGAACGCCTTATGATAGGGCTTTTAAGTAATGGTCATGTATTGCTGGAAGGCGTGCCGGGGCTGGCAAAAACCCTCGCTATTAAATCGCTGGCACAAACCATTAAAGCAAATTTTAGCCGTATACAGTTTACGCCGGACCTGTTGCCCGCAGATGTGGTAGGCACCATGATATATAACCAGGGAAAGAATGAATTTTATGTGCGCAAAGGCCCCATATTTTCTAATTTTATTCTGGCAGATGAAATAAACAGGGCACCCGCAAAAGTGCAGAGTGCGTTGCTGGAAGCGATGCAGGAAAGACAGGTTACCCTTGGTGATACAACGTACAAACTGCCGGAACCTTTTTTGGTTTTGGCAACACAAAACCCGATTGAGCAGGAAGGAACTTATCCTTTACCGGAAGCACAGGTTGACAGGTTTATGATGAAAGTGGTGGTTGATTATCCAAGTAAATCGGAGGAGCAACTAATTATTCGCCAGAATACTTTGGGTTTGAGTTTTCCGCCTATCAACCCCGTTGCATCTACCAGCGAAATTTTAACCGCCAAAGAACTAGTGAGGCAGGTTTATCTTGATGAGAAAGTAGAGAATTATATTTTGGATATTGTTTTTGCAACACGGTATCCCGATAAATATAATTTGCCAAAACTAAAATCATTAATTGGTTTTGGAGGATCG
Source organism: Ferruginibacter sp. (assembly GCA_043788035.1). GTDB lineage: Bacteria > Bacteroidota > Bacteroidia > Chitinophagales > Chitinophagaceae > Ferruginibacter. The sequence goes on from JAYVUJ010000436.1 coordinate 5,010, forward strand.
CCCAGAGCAAGTATTAATTTAGCACTGGCAGCAAAAGCCTATGCATTTTTAAATAACAGAGCTTTCGTTATTCCGGAAGATGTTAGAAGTATTAGTAAAGATGTTTTGAGGCATCGCAT
>JAYVUJ010000437.1:0-2026 GCA_043788035.1 Ferruginibacter sp.
CAGACCATCGAAATTGCTTATGGACGTTATGTAAACTCAACTGAATTCTTACGTGGTAATGCTGTAGGTGTTATTGGTTACGAAATTGCAGAACAACTCTTTGGCAAACCTGAGAAAGCACTTGATAAAACGGTTACGTTCGATGGAAAAAAAGTTGTAATTGTTGGAGTAATTAAAAAACAGGGACAAAGTTTTATAGGCGGTTACGATTACGATCATTGCCTCATTCTGTCTTACAGGTTTTATGCTTCTGTTTATGATGTTAACGGGCAGTACAACAACGCAACTATTCTTGTAAATGGCCACGACAACATTCCTACCAAAGCTCTGATCGACGACCTGGAAGGCATTATGCGGCAAATTCGGCGGCTAAGCCCCAAAGAAGAAGACAATTTCGCCCTTAACGATATTAATTTATTCAGCCAGCAGGTAAGCGGTTTCTTTGGCAGCGTAAATATTGGTGGCTGGGCCATTGCAGGCTTAAGCCTTATTGTTGGTTTGTTTGGTGTAGCTAATATAATGTTCGTTACCGTACGTGAACGCACCAGCCAGATAGGTTTAAAAAAAGCCATCGGTGCAAAGCGCAAAACCATACTTACAGAGTTCCTGTTAGAGAGCGCATTTCTTTGCATCATTGGCGGGCTCATGGGGCTTTTAATGGTTTGGCTGCTTGCTTTAGGGCTAAGCAGTGTATTACCATTCCCAATTGTTATTGCGCCGAATATCATCATACTCGCCTTTACGCTTTGCATAGTGCTGGGCATACTTTCAGGTATTATCCCTGCTTCTATTGCAGCGAAAATGGATCCTGTTGTAGCTATAAGAAGCAAGTAGTTATTAAAAATAATTGACAGGTACAGGCATTGGTTATTATGGCATCGTCCCTTGCGTCGCAATCCTTTCATCGTTCATATCCGTGGGCATCTTTAGCATCAGGTTCAATTTCCCCGAAAAAATGCAACCTCCTTTTTTTCATATAAAATAAATTGCCACACTGTGTAAACCTTTTTTACATTTGATACATGCTAAAGTCCCTCGCCATCTTCTGGAACAGTTTTAAAATGTCGGTTCAGGAACTCAACAACAATAAACTGCGCAGCTCCCTTTCTTTAATTGGTATTGCTTTTGGCATTTTCTGCATCATTGGTGTACTGGCAACGGTAGGCAGCCTGCAAACAAAAGTAGTTAGCGATATCAAAGCCCTTGGCACCAATACCATTTACATAGATAAATGGCAGTACGGCGGCGGCGGAGATGGCAACGATTATCCCTGGTGGAAATATGTAAACCGCCCCCAACCAAAATACGCAGATGTAAAATTTATAAAAGATGCAAGTTTACTTGCCAAATATGTATGCTATTTTAACCGCACCAACTCCAATGTAACTTTTGAAAACAACCAGTTAAACAATGTAACAATCTCTGGCGTCAGCAACGAGTTCTTCAGCATACAAACCGTTGAAATTGGTTATGGGCGCAACCTCAGCGAAACAGAATATATACGCGGAAACCCGGTTTGTGTTATTGGCTACAGCATAGCAGAGCAATTATTTGGCAGCCCCGAAAGGGCTTTGGATAAGGCCGTTACATTCGATGGAAAAAAAATGAATGTAATTGGTGTTATTAAAAAACAGGGTCAGGGTTTTGCCAATCTTTTCGATTACGACAACAGCATTTTTCTCACGTATAATTGTTTTGCATCTATCTATGATGTAATAGGCAACAACAGTAACCCCTTTGTTATGGTAAATGCAAGGGATAATGTACCATCTGTTGCCCTTATGGACGAACTAAAGGGAATCATGCGGCGTTCACGCAGGCTTAGCCCAACCGATGAAGATAATTTTGCATTAAACGACATCAATCTTTTAAGCGCACAAACAGGTTCTATTTTCGCCACGCTAAATATTGGTGGCTGGGTAATTGCAGGTTTAAGCCTTATTGTAGGTGCATTTGGTGTAGCGAATATTATGTTTGTAACTGTGCGGGAACGCACCAGCCAGATAGGTTTAAAAAAAGCCATAGG
>JAYVUJ010000438.1:0-2472 GCA_043788035.1 Ferruginibacter sp.
ACTAATAATTGATGGAGCAAACTATAATTTAGAAAGCCTGGAGGCATCATCGTGGCAACGTTTATTAAAGGGTTCGTCAAGTTATAAAGATGCGATGCATAACCCCGCGGTGGCTAATGTAAATACCCATGGCGTAAACCTGCGTACGGTAGTGTTGCGTAAAGTATGGGCAGATAAAAAGCAACTGGCTTTTAACACCGATATACGTAGCGGCAAATGGAACGACCTAAAACAACAAAACAATGTAAGCTGGCTTTTTTATGATGCGGAGAATAAACTGCAAATAAGGCTTGCCGGTACAGCAACATTGCACCAGCAAGATGCCATTGCAGATGAAGCCTGGCAAGGAAGCTCTATGAGCAGCAGAAAAATTTACATGGGGGAAGTAGGGCCATCCTCACCAACACCAGTGCCAGTAAGTGGTTTGCCTGCTGCATTTGAAGCCAATGACCCTTCGCAGGAAGAAAGCGAAGCAGGCAGAAAAAATTTTGGTATTGTTGTAACTTCTATTAATTGGATGGAGTGGCTTTGGTTAAATAGCAAAGGGCATAGAAGGGCCGGTTTTACTTATAAGCAAGATGGGAGTTTTTCGGCGGAATGGCTGGTGCCTTAAAGCGTCTCTTTAATAGTGTTACAAAATCGGGTTTTCCACAAAATAAAATATCCGCTACAAAACAGCAGCGGATATAAATATATTATGTAACTAAAACTATTCTTCCAACAATTTTATGCCTGTCTTTTCAAAAGCAATCTTTCTTTCTTTATATAAATTGCCAGTTGTCATCTTAAAGGTTTTTTTGCTCATGCCGAAAAAATCGTAAATATCTTCTGGCTTGCTTTTATCGTTGTAAGGCAGGTAACCATTGTTTTCTCTTAATAAACGAAGTACTTTTCCTGCTTCGTCTTCAACCCTGTTGTAACCTGGCTTTCCGGCAGCCACATCAATTTTAAAGCGGTCTACATTTTCATTGCTTACAGGATATATTTTTTTAATGAAACCTTTAAATTTATCTCCTACACCGATGTTACGGTAAATTTCATTGGAATGCAATACACCTGTGTGCTGGTTATTGATGATGCATACATAGCCAATATCCGTACGGCGATAAACAATCAGGTCTACCACTTCCAGCTCTTTTACAGTCAGTTCTTCATTGCTTAAAAAGGGTTCCAGTTTTTCAGTGGCGGCAATCCGTCCTGTTTGTTCATCTAAATAAATTTTTACAAGATAATCGCCATTAACCCGCATGTCAAATATCTGCTTTGTCTTAGGCACAAAAATATCTTTCATTAAGCCCATATCTAAAAATGCGCCATGTTGGGTAATGGTTACGGCCCGCATTTTTACAATATCGCCCAGTACGCCTTTTGGATGTTGGGTAGTCGCTATAAGCCTGTCCTCGCCATCGTGGTATAAAAAAACATTTAACTCATCACCAATGGCTGTTGCGGTTGGCAAAAACCTTTTAGGTAATAAAATGCCATCGGCGCCATCATCCAGGTACACGCCAAAATCTACTTCACGTATTACTTTAAGGAGATTATATTTTCCAACTTCTACCATAATATATTTTGTGAGCTACGCTTGCTTATTTTCGCTAAAAATTACAGCAAGCTTTTATTATTTAAAAAATAAATTGCTTAAAAAGATGATTATCCCTCTACATTAAACAACCCGTCTACAAAATCTTTTTTATTAAATATCAATAAGTCTTCTGCCTTTTCACCAACACCGATAAATTTTACAGGTATGTTAAATTGATGGGCTATAGCCAGCACCACACCGCCTTTTGCGGTACCATCTAATTTTGTAATAGTTAGCGCCGTAACAGCTGTGGCGGCTGTAAAATGTTTTGCTTGTTCCAATGCATTTTGTCCGGTGCTGCCATCCAAAACCAGCATTACTTCATGCGGCGCTTCGGGTATTACTTTTTGGATAACACGTTTAATTTTGGTCAATTCATCCATCAGGTACGCTTTGTTATGCAAGCGGCCTGCTGTATCAATTATAATTACGTCTACGTTTTTTGCAACGCCGCTAATGACTGTATCGTAAGCCACAGAAGCAGGGTCGCTGCCCATTTCTTTTTTTACAATAGGCACATTGATACGGTCGCTCCAAATGGTTAGCTGGTCAACAGCGGCCGCCCTAAAAGTATCTGCAGCGCCTAACAAAACTGATTTACCTGCCCGTGAAAAATTATGCGCCAGCTTACCAATTGTTGTAGTTTTGCCTACGCCATTTACACCTACCACTAAAATTACATGCGGCTTGTGCCCGGCAGGCAATTCGTAATTTTCGTATGCTGTATCCTGCGGAGCAGCAACTAATATATTTTGTATCTCTTGTTTGAGGATACCGTTGAGCTCGCTGGTATTGAGGTACTTATCTTTGGCTACTCTTTTTTCTATCCGGGTGATGATTTCTACTGTTGTTTCAATGCCTACATCAGCGCTTACCAATGCCTCTTC
>JAYVUJ010000439.1:0-8044 GCA_043788035.1 Ferruginibacter sp.
AGTATACATACAGGCACACTAACTTTTATGTACTGGACAGCAAGCGCAGGTGCTGCAATGCCTATGCACTCGCATTTGCACGAACAGGTTGCACAAGTATTGAGAGGTACTTTTGAGCTAACCGTTAATGACGAAACAAAATTACTTACGCCAGGCATGGTAGCCGTAATACCGCCACATGCATTGCATGGAGGCAAGGCCATAACTGCTTGCGAATTATTAGATGTTTTTAACCCGGAAAGAGAAGATTATAAATTTATATAATGAACCTTAACTTACAAAACAAAACGGCACTCGTTTGCGGAGGGTCGCAAGGGCTTGGTTTGGCTACTGCTAAAGAATTGGCATTACTTGGCGCAACTGTTATTATTGCCAGCCGTACAGAAACTAAATTAATAGCCGCTATAAAAGAATTGGATACTTCCGCCAGCCAACAGCATTTTACTTTAGCCCTAGACTTAACAGCGCCCGAAGCTGCAAAAACAATTGTAGCAACATGGGTATCTAAAAACAGCCCTATACATATATTGGTTAATAATGCAGGAGGGCCACCATCTGGCCCATTGATAGATACTGAAGCTGCCGAGCTGGATAAAGCTTTTTCTACCCACATTATCAGCAGCCACTTACTGGTGCAGCTTTTACTGCCAGGTATGCGGCAGGCTGGTTACGGGCGTATCATCAACATCGTTTCAACAGCTGTTAAGCAACCAATTAACGGGCTGGGTATTTCTAATACGGTTAGGGCTGCTATGGCTAACTGGGCAAAAACACTGGCTAACGAAATTGGCCATAGCGGTATTACAGTAAACAATATTTTACCAGGCTATACAAATACCGAAAGGCTTAACTATTTGTTTGCCAAGCAAGCCGCAGACCAAGGGGCATCCATTGAAACTATAAAAAATAAAATAATAGAAAACATACCCGCCAAGCGCCTTGGCCAACCGGAAGAATTTGGTTCAGTAGCTGCTTTTTTATGCACGCCTGCAGCAAGCTATATCAACGGTGTAAATATTCCGGTAGATGGAGGAAGGACGGGGAGCTTATAAATAATCAACTTTAGATGTTACTTCATAAATTTTTATTATGCGCAATAGGGATTCAGGGCTACTTTACTTTTTATTAGGCATTTATACTTTGCTTATAAGCTGGCATTATAACCACAATGTAATATTGCTGCTCGTACATTACATCGTTTGGCCGGTGTACCTTATTTACGAATTGCTAATCGGGCATTTATCACACGATCTCTGGAAAACAATACCAGCTTCTTATTTTAAATAATGAGTTGCTGGTTTGTTTTTGAGGCTTTAATTGTTCCGGCTAGTACAGTAGCTATATGCGGCTTTATAAATACGTCCTTATAGCAGCTTTGGCAAACTATTACATTGGTTTTCAGTGATTTTTTATCATGCGCTGTGGGGGCCCTTGTACTAATTTAAAGTAACGATGCTTTACAAATAGCAACAATAATAAACCAAAAATACCTACGCTGCGTTTGCGGTATAATATTTTATTTTTTCAAGCAATTCATTCATTTCGAACGGCTTTGCTAAAAATCCGTCAGCCCCGCTTTCAATGGCAGACCGCTCAATATCTTTACTAGCGGATACCATGATTATGGGTATTGATTTTGTGCTTTCCTGCTGCTTTAATTGCTTGCATACATTTCTTCCATCGGTGCCGCTCATCCAAATATCCAGCAATAATAAATCTGGAAAGCCCGTTTTCATAGATAATATGGTATCGCCATTGCTGCAAGTCGTTACTTCATACCCCTTAAACTCAAGCATCATGCTGATAGCATCTAAAATGCCTTCATCATCATCCACTATCATTATTTTTTTTGGGCTATCCATCTTTTTAATTTTAAATTGTAGTTACTAAAGTATTAATTTATAGTTTCTCCGTACGGTCATCCAAAAAAGGCAGTGCAAAACAAAAAATTGCTCCTTCGCCTTCTAAGCTATTTACCCAAATACGACCACCAACCCGTTTAATAATTTCGGATGATATATAAAGTCCAAGCCCAAGCCCCGGAAAGGTATGTTGCATATCGCCACTAACCCTGTAAAATTTTTCAAATACTTTTGCCTGATGGCTTTCAGGTATGCCTACACCAAAATCCTGTACGGATAATATTATTTCTTTATTTTTTACACTGGTGTGCACTATGATTTTGTTAGCGCCCGGCGAATACTTTATGGCATTGGTAATTAAGTTGGTAATTACCTGTACTATACGTTCTTTATCTACATAAACAATGCCTGTTTGGTTAAAATCTTTTTGAATGTTTATTTTAGGCACCGTATTCTGAATGTCTTCTACAATATCTTTTACCAATGTATTAAATTCAAAACGGGTGTTATTAAGCTGAAGCTTACCGGCATTTATTTTTGTAACGTCCAACAGGTCGGCTATTAAATTGGTAAGCCTGTTTACCTGGGTACCCATTTTGGTAACCAGCGATGCTTCTTTAATATCTCCCTTTTGCAGTAAAATTTCTTGTAATAAATGGCTGTAGGCTTTAATTGTTGTAACGGGTGTTTTAAGCTCGTGGCTGGCTATGCCCAAAAAATCATCTTTTTGTTGCTGCAATTGTTTATATTCCGTAATATCTAGCGTTACGCCAATAAATACTTTAGCCTTTAAATGCTCATTGTACCCTACCTTGGCAGAAGATTTTATCCAACGCAAAGACTTATCCGGCCATTGTATCTGATACTCCATATTGTAAACAACATTGTTTTTTATCGCTTCCATTATGGCTTCCTTTACCTTTTCCCGATAAAAGGGCGTTACAACATTTATTACAATATCAAAAGTTAACTGGTCATTTTTCTCTAAGCCAAAATTTACTTTAAACTGCTCGCTAGCATAAACAGTATCAGTAACAAGGTCTAATTCATAAGTACCTAACTGGCCTACCTCTAAAGCTATTTCCAGTCGCTGGTTGGTCTTAATCAGCTCATCCTCGGCTTTGCGCTGGCTGGTTATATCGAGTATGGTGCCTAATAGCCTTGATGGTTCTTTATTAGCATCAAAAAAAACTTTCCCCTGTACCCTTATCCAGTGCATCGACTTATCTGGCCAAAAAACCCTTACCTCATAAAAAATCTCGCCGGTTTGCGGCAGGTCTTTATGTGCCTTCAATTGTATTGGCCTGTCATCCGGGTGTATGGCTGCCAACATTTGCGACCTTGGCGCATACTCATCAAAACCAAAAATTGCCAACCCCCTTGGAGATGTTATCAGCTCTTCGGAAATCAGGCTATACTCATACGTGCCGATATTAACCGCATCTGCTGCAAGGCGCCCTCTTTCTTCTGCATCTTCTATATTAAGCCTTGCGGTTACTTGTTCGGTTACATCTGTAGCCACTACCATAATGCCTTCTATTTTGCCATTATTATCTTTAAATGCTTCATATACAAAATTGAGGTACGTTAAAACAAGCTTTCCATTGCGGGGTAAAGTAATGGGCAGCTCGCTGGCAACAAAACGCTCGCCAGTTGTATATACGTGTAGTAAAAGTTCTTCCTGCCCTTGTTTGCGGGCTTCTGGCAAACCAATAAATAGTGGCTTGTTCATTACATCAGTTGCTGTTTTGCCCCATAATTCCAGCATGCGGTCGTTAACAATGGTAACTACATAATCCGATTTTTTCAATACATAAATAGCTACGGGTGCCTGCTCTACTAAATTTCTAAAATTATTTTCCCTTTCTATTAGTGCGTTACGGCTAATTGTTTCTTCGGTAATATCCATCAATATACCATTAAAGCGATATGGCTGCTGGTTTTCATCAAAAAGTGCTTTTCCTATTGCACAAACAATGCGCTCTTGTTTTGTTTGTATGTTGATGATTTTATGCTCAATATTATAATTGCCGCCTGATGAAAATTGTAACGCTTTGCTAATTGCTTCAGCAACCCTTTCCCTATCTTGCTCATCAATAACATTTATTACTGCTTGCAATTCTATACCGGCTTCTTGCGTAAGCCCAAACCAGTTTTTTAACCTATCATTAATAAATATTTTCCTGGTTAAAGGGTTAATGTCCCAGGTACCAAGGCTTGCAGCATTAATGGCAAATCCAAGCGCATCCCTGCTTTCGCTAATATCCTTTAGTATTAGTACCTTATCGGTTGTTTCGTTGCAAGCAACAAACACACCTGCAGGTTTGCCAGATTCTCCTATTACTGCGCTATAGCTAAACGTCCAATAAACGTCTTCCATTTTACCGTTACGATAAATGGGCAATAATTGGTCTTCGTACCAGGCTGCTTCCCCACCAGCCATTACATTATCGATGATAGGTTGTATAAATGGCCAAATTTCGGGCCAGCATTCTTTGCCTTTTTGACCTATTGCCCGAGGATGTTTGCCGTTATTACCCAAGCTTGGCCGATAAGCATCATTATAAAAACAAATGTGCTCCTCACCCCAAAAAAGAAACATCGGAAATTTTGAATTTAATAAAATGCTAAGCGTAGTACGCAAGCTTTGTGGCCAGGTATTTATAAAACCAAGGGTACTAGAACTCCAATTGGTCGAAAGTACCAACTGCCCCATTTCTCCTTTGCTATTTAAAAAATTAAATTCAGTGACAGTTTCTCCATCTTTTGCTTGCATGGCCATTTAATTTTATCAATTTTAAATTACAATAATAGAAAATATTATGATATATGAACAATAGCTACACCACAACCAAAAATTATGCAACGCAAAAATATTTTTCAACAACAGTAACTGCTATTCAATACGTTTTTATTGATTCTCAATTAATTGAATAATTAATATTCAATAGTAATGTACGTTTAATTATACAACTGGCTGTTAGTTAATGCATTTGAAATATACGGTAAAGCCCTTGAGGCAATAACTTTAATAACAATATAAAGTTTTATAAAACATGATAAACTTTGGAATTAGTTTTTATAACAAGATAAAATTACTGCTATTTTGAAGGAAACAGTGGCTGTACGTTTACCATCTTTAATAAATAGCCGATTAATAACAACGAAAAAGCTACAGATGTAGTACTGATTGAAGCAGGAATAATGAGTGCTACCTTTGGTGTGATGCTAAAATAAGTACAGCCAGCAGAACCATAGAAATATTTAATAGGCTGTATATAAGAGCAGCAAAAAGCAGTGATGCCCGGAATAATACCGGCACAGGCCACGCCGCTTTATGCGAACTGAACTTATACCCCACAAAAAAAGATGGCACCGTAGATAGAAGCAAAGCAATTTTATTTGATGGATCTTTTGAAATGAGCCGCCTGTTTTGGACCTATCTAATTTGATCAAATTATTATTGAGCCGGGATTTGTAGCCTGAGTGCCTCACGTGAACTTTGTATGGGGCATTACCAATGTGGCTTTTTAAAAAAACACCCCGCTGCATTAACGTAGTTTCAGTATTTTAAAGCTCTGCAGTACAGTAAGCCCCATATGCAATTAAAAGAGTGGATGCCTATTGTAAGAAAGGCAAGGCCCCCTTGCATAAAAAGCTGTTACGGATATTGGATTTGTTACAGTGCCGAAAAGCTATCCAAAACTTTGTACGCCATGCTTTAAATTAGTTGCTTTCTTTTTACCAACCTTAAAAAAATTGCGGATTAGGTAACACCATAAATTGGATGCTTTATTGGCAAAGCCGTTACAGACTAATAGTGCAACATTTACGTTATAGCAAAAAGCTTTATTATTACATCCGCAAACAGGCTGGCAATAGCCATTATTTAGGGTAATCTTTTTTACAATACTGTACCGTTATGTTAAAGGGAGATCAGGCGTAGGCTATATACAGCAATGTTTATTATACTTATTAATTTAATAATAAAGTACCGGATTAAAGAGATGTACCAAATAGATATAAAGTAAAAGAGTGCGGCCTCCCTGCCCTCCAAGGAAGGGTTTTAGGCACTACTAATTATATAATTTCTTTAAAATGCTTCACTTTGATAATTCGGCTTTGGAGGGTAATAATAAGAAGGATTGAGTTACTATTATCCACAAAAAATAAATTCATAAAAAATATTATTTCTATAACTAGGTACTTTAACTTAAAACGCCTTCCATATGAGTTGTACAAAAAAAATTACTTTACTATTTTTTATTGCCTTGTTTCTATGCCCATTTTTTATGTTGGGGCAATCTGCTTATGTAAGAAAATTTGTGCCGGTTGCTGATTCGCTTTCTGCTATATACAAGGTGCCGGCAGCTTTATTTTTAGGCGTTGCCGTAATTGAATCGGGCAGTGGCAAAAGTCGCAATGCAAAAATACTCAACAATCATTTTGGCATCATTGGAAAAAATAGCCTGCATAAAAAAGGCAAAAAAAGTAGGTACAAACAATACCCAAGCGCAACAGACTCTTATGTGGATTTTGCCAATCATCTTACCAAAAGAAAATTTTATAAACGCTTAAAGGGAAAGATGAATTACGTTTTGTGGGTAGATGCTATGAGCAAAGATAATTATTCTGAAATGCCAAAAATTTGGAAACAAAGAGTACTTTCAACAATTAAAACAAATAATATTACCCGTATACAATAAATTTATGAAAGGAAGCCGGCGTGTGCTGTTTTTTGTTGGAAGCACTTTTATAATATACCTATTGATTTCTTTCCTAAGTTATATTAATCGCTTTACATGGGCGCCTTTTAAAAAAGTAAACCTGGTATCGGATATTGTAAAAAATAATTCGCCCACAAAAAATGATACGACTGTAGTAGCAGATACGCTGGCAAATATTCCCTCGCCAGAAATTGTTACAAAGACAAATTACAATTTGCAATTGTACAAGCAGGCGCACCTTATTACCAATTTTAATATTGATACTACAAAGCCCGCCATGGCTGGTTTTTTACAAAAATTACAAGACCTTAAAACGGGTAAAAAAAGAAAGGTACGGATTGCCTATTTTGGAGATAGCATGATTGAAGGCGACCTGCTGACCAAAACTTTACGCGAATTATTACAGAAAGAATTTGGCGGCGAAGGCGTAGGGTTTGTGCCCATCACTTCGCTGGTATCTCAATTTCGCCAAACGGTAAACAGCAGTTATTCTGCTGGATGGGATAGGGAAAGCTTTAAGACGGATGGCATAAAGAACCAACTATTTTTATCTGGCTACTTATTTAGGGGCCACGGCGATTGGGTACAAATGAAAGATGAAACCATTATTGACAGTGCCGTTTTAATTGAAAAAAGCTTGCTATGCGGCTTTTACGATAAACCAATCACTATAAAAATTAATGACGCCGATGTAGTTATAAACCCAAATAAAATATTTAACCGTATAGTTACCAGCACAGATTTAAAAAGAAGCATGAAGCTTTTTGTGGCTGATGATAAGCTGCCGGTGTACGGCTTAAGCTTTGAATCTGAATCGGGTATTATGGTAGATAATTTTTCTTTCCGTGGCATAAGCGGCGTTGAATTTAGTAAGATAGATTCTTCTTTTTTAAGTACCGTTGCCGAGGCTAATCCTTACGACCTAATTGTTTTTCAATATGGCGTAAATGTATTGTTTCGCCCTAACGATACTAACTTTAACTGGTATGGGCACATACTTAAACCTGTAGCTAAAAAAATACGCACTTGTTTTCCTTCTGCAGATTTTTTAATGGTAAGTACGGCTGACAGGGCGTTTAAATACGATACTGGTTACGCTTCTGCAAAAGGCATAGATTCTTTAGTTAGGATACAAGCATCGATAGCTTATGAAATTGGTGCAGCGTTTTATAACCAGTACCAAAGCATGGGTGGGCGTAATTCTATTGTGGATTGGGCTAACCAAACACCAGCACTGGCCAATAAAGATTACGTGCATCCTAACAGCAAAGGCGCTGCTATTTTAGGCAAGTATTTTTTTGATGCCTTAATGAACGACTATAAAAAGTTTTTAAACCAATCCGTAAAAATAGCCCCTAACTACTAACCAATGCCTACGTTCGACCTCCATTTATTTCTTCAACAATTTGTATACGACCCCAAGAATCCGTTGCTTTTTAACAATGGTTTTTTTGT
>JAYVUJ010000440.1:0-7540 GCA_043788035.1 Ferruginibacter sp.
GTTGTATGTACTACAGTGCCGTCAAGTTTAAGATTTAAATGTTTGCTTTTACCTCGCACCACCCCTTTATACGAGAGTGGAAACCCTTTACTTACTTGCATTGAATTACATAAGTATTCTTAATTTTTGTATTTATGCGTATTAAAGACAGTAAAGAATTATCGCAAGGCATCGAAAAATTAGAGGCAAAATTGGGAGTGCTTGAAAATGACATATTCATTAAAATTTTCAGGATAAAGCAAGCTTTGGATCCTTTAGAGAATGTAAAAAAGTTATTACCACGCAAAGTAACTATTGGAGAAACTTTCAATAATTTAATTGATAAATCAATTATGGGTGTGGCTGATTTACTTATTTATAAATTAGCCATTCCATCAAATAATTCTTTTATTAAAGTTGCCGGTAACACTGTACTTAAAAACTTTATTAATAGGGCAATAAGTAAAAATGCCTTTAAAATTAAGGCCATCAGCTTTGCTATTTTAAAAAATATTTTTATTTAAACAAATCTTTTAAAAACTTTAAAAAAACTCGTTTATGCAAACTTATAACTACGCGGAAGAGATACTTAAAGATGAAGAATATCCTTTGCCACAAACAAGCTATGTAAAGGGTTTTGCTTTTACAACCGATGCTGGCTATTTAAATAATTTGGATGATAATAGAATTACTTATACTGATGCGCAATATAAATTTATAACAGGAAATTTAGCAGCACATAGAAAAGAAAAAGCTTTTGGAGAAGGCACTAAAAATGACGGTATTTCTTTATAAGATAGTAATTGTACAGTTTTAAATGGCAATATATCCCATGCAGCTATTTTCATTATAAAAAATGAAAGTCCTTATTGAAGTTTTATTTAAAAAAAGCCAGGAAATTTACCTGGCTTTTTTTGATAGATTACTGACGCAATAAGGTTTTTTTTGCACCATCTAAAATGCATTGCAAAAGCAGGCTGAAAAATGAACCATCTACATCCCGCTTAATATCGATATCACTTACATAAATATTATTATTCCTCGGGTTGTCATTCTTAATTAATGTGTTAGCTAAAAAGGTAAGCAAGGCTCTTTTTTTCAGCTCATCATTTTTCACTTTTAACACTTGTATTTTTAAACCGTTGTATAGTAAAGTTGATGTACCCCTCCCTTTATTATTATCACCTATTAAATCAAAAACAAGGCTATTGATTTTACCGCTTTTAACGGAAACCATCCCTAAGGGCTCTGTAATTTTATTGAGCAAAGTGGCATCGGTTATTACCCCCATTTCGCCTTTTACTTTAAATACAGTATCAAGCGGGTTAAGGGGTAACTGCCACTCTGTAGTTAGTTTTACAGCATCTAAAAATAACGCACTTGCTTTCATATCCAGTATACTATTGGCTTTAATTTTGTCCGGTAAATTAGTCAAGTTACTAATGTTGGCATTTATATGGGTAAAGGTTGGGCTTCCCTTCATTTTAGAATCTGCGCCACGCTCTGTGTAAAATACACCGCCATTTATTACATGTGTGGCTTTTACATAAAAAGGAAACTTAAACGCCTGGATAGATTGTTGCGGATATAGCGCTACCGTTGGCTTGCCAGCTGGCATAGTACGGTCGTTACTAATTTTTATTACCGGTTGAAGAGATGCGTCCGCAATTTCTAATATGCCTTCGTTCACAAGCTTTTTAAAGTTTACCCCTTGAAGGTTGATGTTATTAAAATTAAGGTCGTACCGGTCCATTTGAACTTTCATTATCTTAATAAATTTATCTTCGGAATACAAAGGCTTTAAAGCAATTTGCTTAATTTTTACGGTTCCGATTTTATTATTTATTTGAACGCCTGTTGCAATAAACTTGTACATTTTTTCTTTTGTTAAAAAAGAAAATCCGCTTGCCGCCAATTCCCAATTGGCATTGTTTATTAATTCATCTACAGTGCTGCCGTTGGTAACATTTGCAAGTTGCGAAGCGGTAAAGGTTACGTCATTAATTATAAAAGCAGCCTCTTTTGGCTTTGAGGGATCTATTACTATAATTTTCGTTTTTCCTAATTGTATGCCATCTATCTGGGCTTCATCAATTATTTGAGAACTAATTTCAATATTACCAGCTTTGCTACCCGCAAACTTATTTTTAGTTTGCCTGTAAATGGTAACCAACCCGCCATCGCTGGTTACCCGCCCAGCTTTCAATTGTTGCTGTACTATAAAGGCATCTGTATTTAATTGATTTACCTGTACGTTTTTTATATTCAAAATAGGGGTAGTGTTGCCGGGTTGGTATTGCTGTATTCCACCCACCTGCAATAACTTACCGGGTGCATCGTATAGCAGCTTGGTGATGTTTATACGGGTACCGTTTTTAGCTTCTGGCAGTTGTATATTTTCTACAGTGGCTTTTACATCTTTAATAAAATAACTAATAATGTTCTGGTAATCCCGGGTACTATCTATTAAAAAATTATTGAGGGTTATATTGATGTTTTCCAGGGTGGTAAGTGGCTTACTATTTTTATCGGCCATTAACACAGCGCCCTGTACTACTTTAATAACTTTTGCGTTAATGCTTTTAAATTTGCCTAATAAGCGTTGGTATAGTTGCAGCGTATCGTTGTAGGTGTACGTTTTTGGCCTGCTTATGCCGGTGTTTGTTATTTGTATAACAGGTTTGTACAATAAGATATTTTGTGCGGTTACATTTTGCGTTTGCAGCAAGCCAACCATATCCACACCGGTAATACTTACTTTTTGTATGCTGATATTAAAAAAGGCATTTGGCAAACTATCTGTGCTTGCAAGCATTTTCTTTATCAGGCTATCTGATTGTAAGGTTACGTTATAAAAATTGGCATTGCCATTTATTTCATCAATTTCAGAGCTATCGTAATGGAGGCTATAAAGACTATCGGTTTTTACTTTTACAGTAGTTTTTATAGAATCTTTTATGAAACTTTGTTTATTTATTTGCCAGAAGATGTAACCAGCAAGTCCACTAATGATAATGATGGCAATAATAATTTTAAAAAATATTTTCATGGTGGTTTACTAGTTTATGTTTTTTTATTTTACTGTAATGTAAAAAATATTGTTGGTCCCTATGCGTGAGGGATAGTAGCGGAAATACATTTTTTGCGAACCGCCCGCAAAAAAAGATTGCAGCGGATAGCCCGGCCCCTTGCCGCCGCGGCTTGGGGCACGACCTACTAAAAATAGTAATAATTAGGCTGCCCTTAAAAAGGAAAACCAATACCAAAATTAAAATTGAGGTTATCTTTTCTCCATTGTTTGTTACCTAAATCTATTTTATCGAGTACCAGCCTTTGCCCTTGGGGCAGGTAGGGCTTACGGATAGGCACCCCAATATCGAGCCTTAATAATATAAGGTTTGCATCTACCCTTAAACCTACGCCAGACGCCATTGCAAGCTCATTCCAAAAATCTTTTTTTAGCTGCCCGGCCTTGCCGAATAAAACCGTATCCTTAGTCCAGATATTACCAATATCTATAAAAACTGCCGCACTAAAACGCCCTTTAATCGGAATACGGACTTCTGAATTTACAAGCAATTTATAATCGCCACCAATGGTTTGAAAGTACCCTTGATCACTAAGCGTTGGCAAATAACTGCCAGGCCCTAATGAACGCACAGAATAACTTCTAATAGAACCCGAGCCCCCGATAACATATTGTTTTGATAATGGCAGGAAGGCTGAATTATTATAAGGCAAGCTTGCCCCTATTTGAAACCTGTTTACCCATTGTACCTCATTATCATACTTTTTTGTAAAACGAAGGTCTATATCTGCCTTAAGGTATTGTGCGAAGGGTGTGCCAAATATACTTTTGGAGCGGGGCGATTTTGCGCCGGAAAACAAGCCCGCTATATTGCCTGCAGCTTCCATGCTGGTGCTAAAATACCATTGGTTACGGGCAGAAGGATTTAATGTATTGTAAGTGTAAGCGTAATAAGAACCGACAATTATTTCCCTGTACACATTGGTAAGCAGGGCTGGTTGAGCAACCGCAACTTTATAAAAACTATCGCTAATATGGGGCGTATTGATGAATGTAAAAGATATAGGCGAAAGGATGTGCTCTTTATTGGGGGTTTGCCGCCATTGAAACTCATAATTTAGCCGCACAATATTTTTGCTATAAAAATTTGGCTTTATAAAATATTCGTACCCCATTAAAAATTGTGTGCGGGAAGGGTAAAAATTATTATCTTTTAAATGAAAAAAAGGCAACACATAACGGGGTAAATTTAACGCGGATTCTGTGCCAATGCGGTAGTTAACATTGTTATTTACTACGTTGTTAAAAGATAGTTCCATGGCGCCATAAAGCTTTACAGCCAACTGCTCTGAGCCATGAAAAATATTCCTGTTTTTCCAGTTAAGGCTTGCCTGGGCACCTAAATATTTATTTTCTTTTGAAAACCCATTAACCTCTGCCTGCAACGATTTTCTTTTTGCGGCAGTTAAATAATAAAACGCATTGAGGCGGTATGGGTCTGCAGTATCTATAACTGCTTCAAACCTGTTTTTTGCAAACTTAAAACCACCCAAATTTATAAAGCGGTTTAAGGTAGTATTTTGTTGGGCGCTGCTATAAATACTACCCGCCCTATAGGTGATAGTGCGCTTAAATAAATCCGGATTAAAAGTATTGAGGGTATCCCTGATGCCTAAGCCGTCCTTATAAAAAACACCCGTCCTGGTAGTATCTGGCGGCGGGTTCACCAACGTATAATTCGGAAAAACGGTGATGCGGTTAATGGTATAAGCATGCCTGGCAATTTCTGGCGTGGTAGCCCTTACATTAAAAAATAAGTCTACCTGGTAATTACCGATGGTGCTATCAGCGTATGCCATAATGTAGTTAGGGTTAAAATAATAATAACCTTTCGATTTTAATTTTAAATCGAGCAGCCCACGCTGGGCATCTACGTCGCTTACCCTGTAAGGCATGCCCCGCTTAATTATACCGGGGCTTTTGTCATCCAATGCTTTTAGTAGCCCGGTACTATCATTTACCCATAGTATATTACGGATGGTGTGCTGAGGAAAAATATGGGCTGTGTAAATTGCCCTTGTAAAATATTTTTCATGGGCTGTATCGCCTTTTACTGTTGAGTGGAAGTAACCAATATTATCCAGGTAGGCATTCATATTTTGTGCAGTGATAGTTGTATTTATCCTGCTGCTTAATATCGGCGGGTCGCCCAGCAAATTGCGTAGATATGCCTTTACGCCATGAGGCTTTTTTGGCTGCCCAAAAAAGTACCACCACCAAACCTGGTAAGGCCTGCCTAATAAAAATTTATTGCTTTTTGGCCTTGCGGCTACCAGTAATTGTTTTTGCAAATACCTTTTAGTGGCTTTTACATCCTGCTGCTTTTGCACTTTAACCGTAGCGCCTCTGTATAGCGTTTCGCCGGCAGGCAAATACCTGCCTACGTTGCAACTAACCGCCACAATTAGTAATGCTATACTATAAAAAATACCTTGTCTCATTTTTTATCAATCGCCTTTTTTACTTTTTCTGTTTAGCAGGTTACTGAACTTATCGTAGTCCATTATCCATACTAATGAAACGCCTGACTCTGTTATGTACCCATCAACAACTACTTCAAACTGGTTTTTTTTGTATGATTTATAACGGTACTTACCATCTTTTGTAAACTTATAATTCAACGTAACATCCGGCAAAAATCCTACGCCTTTTTGCTGAGCAGCTTTGGCACTTGCATCCTGCCCATCTATACCATAGTTTTTACCCACGTTAATGCTAGACCTATCGTTGATAAAACTTTTTGTAGCATCTATTTTTATCTCTGCTTTTTGTTGCGCATCGCCATTTCCATAGTCGCGGTAATTATCAATATCGTGCCCAACATCCAATGTCTTAAAAAGGTCGGCAGCAATATTGTCGAGTGCAGATGATAAAAATTTGCTTACGCTCTCATGCGACAAATCATCAAACCCACCACCATCGACGTTTCCACTGCCTTTAAAAAAATCCTCGCTTTGTTCGCCCACAAAGCGATTGTACAAAAGCAATGAAAATACTTGTTTGTTAGTGGCGGGAAAATTCTCTTTAAGCTGTACTAATTTATTTCGGATAGCTATTTGCAAGGTGCGGTTCATTTCAATGCTGTCGCTTATCATCTCAATATCAAAATTTATTAATGGCTTTCTGATAGGTCCGGTTAATTTTAATAAAACCCTAAAAGGTATTTTTTGGTTAAACGCTTTTTCTATGCCGGGGGTAACTTCCCCTACTTCGTTGCCTAATAAATCCCGGGGTTCAGTATTTATAATATATTCAGCAGTAATATTTGCCTGTGCATCTGTTAGCGTACCCGCAAAATTAATACGGCTGCCTGCTACAACAGTAAACTGCTTTTTGAGGAACTGGTAATTTAACCGGTAATAACCACTATCTAAATTATACGGGCCTTGTAATATAAGCCCCCCGGCACTATCTAGCCCAGCCTTTAATTTTAGTTTGCCATACAACTTTAGCTCATCGCCTGCAGAAGGGTCAACAATAAAAGTAAGTGCCGCATGTGGACTAGTTTGTATGTTAAATTTATATTGTAAGGATTGGTGTACAATCTCACTGGTAGCGGGCTGTAGCGGGCTTATAAAACTCCTTTCCCTTGGTTGCGGCAATATAAATGTATCCCTTTTTATAAAACGGATCATCGAATTTTCAGCATCTTTATTAACGTTGCTTTGGGGTAAAATAATAGTAATATCACTACTGTCATTTAACAAGATATTGCCTTCAATAACCGGGTTGCCTGTATTGCCAGTTATGGTTGCATTTGCATCTATAGCAGCAAAGCCATATACCTGGTTAGCAATGGCTTTTTGCACATTAAATAAGGTTAAGTTTTTTGTACTCAAACTTATCTTCAGGTTATTATTGCCAGCTGGGTTAGTAACAATACCGCCATTGACCACTAACTTATTATGTGCAGCATCTTGCACAGTAAAATTATTAAACACCATATTGGGGTAGTGCAATACAATTTTTTGCGTATCAATTATATACTTGCCGCCAAGCGTAATTACATTAAAAAAAGTACTGTCTACATGGAGTGTGCCATTCCAATAGGAGCCTGGTGTAGCATTTTGTAAAGCTTCTTTTTGCCCCATACTTTTATCATCCATATCGCTGGCATTGTCTTTTATAGCCAGTATTTTAATACGCCCATTTATTGCGCCACCATTTAATTGTTGGGTAATACCGCTTGTGTTGCCCAGGTGGTAAATTTGATTGATATAGCTTAAAAAAGTATTGCGGATACTATCTGCGCCAAGGCTTTTTGTGGTGCCGGTATCTGCAAGGTTCCACGCCAGGTTAAAATGGCTTATATTGGAAATTTCTTTATAAGCCAACTCTCTGCTATCCATCATAAGGAGCTTGGCTTGTGCTATAACAGCAGGTGTAGTTTTCCGTAAAGCTTGCTGCTTACTTTTTTTATTTTCTGCGGCCCTCAATTTTATATGCAACCTTTTAGGTGCCACCGTATCTATA
>JAYVUJ010000441.1:0-3400 GCA_043788035.1 Ferruginibacter sp.
ATCTATCAGAAGCCTGGTTGCAGAAACTACGTTAAATCCAAGTGATTTTATCGCGCCGTTATTTATTGATGAAGGTGAAAATATAGTTTTTGAAATACCATCTATGCCTAATTATTTCAGGCGTTCTATTGATGGGACTGTAAAAGAAGTAAAAGAATTATGGAGCCTTGGTATCAAAAGTATTTTACTTTTTGTAAAGGCGGCTGAGGATACAAAAGATAATACCGGCAAAGAAAGCTGGAACCCTGATGGGCTAATGCAACGTAGCATTAAAGCAATAAAAAATGCGGTGCCGGAAATGGTAATTATGACCGATGTGGCGCTTGACCCCTACTCTAGTTACGGGCATGATGGCATTGTAGAAAATGGCGAAATTGTAAATGACCCAACTGTTGAAGCGCTGGTAAAAATGAGCCTTAGCCACGCCGCTGCCGGTGCAGATATTGTTGCCCCCAGCGACATGATGGATGGCCGCATTGGTGCCATCCGTGAGGCGTTGGAACAAAATAATTTTACTCACACAGGCATCATGGCTTACAGCGCAAAATACGCCAGCTGCTTTTATGGCCCATTCCGTGATGCGCTGGATAGTGCCCCAGGCTTTGGCGATAAAAAAACCTACCAGATGGATTATGCCAACCGCTTAGAAGCCATCAAAGAAACGCTGATGGATATTGAGGAAGGTGCCGATATAGTAATGATAAAACCAGCCATGGCTTACCTGGATATCATTCGTGAAATACGCAACGCCGTTGATGTTCCGGTAAGTGCCTACCATGTAAGCGGCGAATATGCCATGATAAAAGCAGCCGCAAAAATGGGTTGGTTAAACGAAGATAAAGCAGTACTGGAAAGCCTGACTTCTATTAAAAGAGCAGGTGCAGATTTAATTGCTACTTACTTTGCAAAAGATGCGGTAAAGCTAATTTCATAACGCTGCAAAAGCCGATTATATGTTTGTAATTGAATTAAAATATAAAGTTTCGCTGAAAAAATTGACTTATTGATGAAAGCACAAATAGCCTTCCTCAATACATATTATATCGGCGGCAACTTTATTATTTCTACCAGAAAAGTTCCGCGAAGCAGCGGCGGCATTATAGCACAAGCAAGAGATAAAAATCAATAGAAAAGATCATGGAGCAAGATCCTTTTTACAAAAACAAACTGGTGATTTTACGGTTACAGAATTTTTAGCCAGCCAAAAAAAACCATCTTAAAAGAAATTATTTTATAAATATGTACAACCAAAGCATCCAGCTTTTTCAAAGGGCACAGCAATCAATACCCGGTGGCGTAAACTCTCCGGTACGGGCTTTTAAAAGTGTAGGTGGCACCCCCGTGTTTATGAAACATGCCAAAGGCGCTTACCTGTTTGATGAAGATGGCAAGCAGTACATCGACTTTATTGCTTCATGGGGCCCAATGATTTTAGGGCATGCCTATCCGCCAATAATAAAAGCCATACAAGAAAAAGTGATGGATTCCACTTCCTTTGGCGCACCCACATTGCTGGAAATTGAAATGGCAGAACTGATAAAAAGCATGGTGCCTAACGTAGATTTAATACGCATGGTAAGCAGTGGCACAGAAGCTTGCATGAGCGCATTACGTTTGGCAAGAGGTTACACCGGAAAAAATAAATTTATAAAATTTGTTGGCTGTTACCACGGGCATGCGGATGCTTTTTTAGTAAAGGCTGGCAGTGGCATGGCTACGCTGGATATACAAACCGTACCTGGGGTAACCGGTGGCGTTAGTAACGATACGCTAACCTGCGCCTACAATAACCTTGAAGCCGTGCAACAATTAGCCCACCAATACAAAGGCGAAATAGCCGCTATTATTATTGAACCCATAGTAGGCAATATGGGCTGTATTTTACCAGCTACAGACTTTTTAGAAGGGCTTAGAAAAATTTGCGATGAAGAAGGGATCATATTTATTTTTGATGAAGTGATGACCGGCTTTAGGCTGGCAGCAGGTGGCGCACAAGCAAAATTAAACATCAATGCAGATTTAGTAACGTACGGCAAAGTAATTGGCGGTGGTTTGCCCGTAGGTGCTTTTGGTGGCAAAAAAGAAATTATGCAGCACATTGCGCCACTCGGCAACGTTTACCAGGCAGGCACTTTAAGTGGTAACCCCATCGCTATGATAGCTGGGTACACCTTATTGACCGAGCTAAAAAATAACCCAAGCATTTATGATGAATTAGCAGCCAAAACTGCCTATTTAGACAATGGCATTGCAGCCAGTTTATTTAAACACAACGTACCATTCCGCATCAACCGCTTTGGCAGCATGATAAGCCTGCATTTTTGCAACCATGATGTTACTGATTTTGATACTGCTTCCAAAGCTGATATCCCCTTGTTTAATAAACTGTTTCATTTTATGCTTGATAGTGGCATATACCTACCACCTTCGGCTTATGAAAGCTGGTTTCTAAATAATGCATTAACGTATGCCGACCTTGATAAAACAATCGCAACTATCGATAACTTTTTTTCTCAGCAAGCTTAATTTTTTTATTAAAAATATGATGGGCAACAAATAAATTTGTTGTCCGAACTAAGAAGCTATGAGCGTCATTCTTGTGTCACTCCCTTGTACAAAAAAAGCTATGAGCGGCTTTTACCACTAGGTATGGGGCGTATAAAGAAGCTAGTTATTTTTGATACAGTTAAATTTTAATTTTTTACTTTGTGGCAAAAATATCTTAACAACAAACATGTTACAACCGCAGCAATTAATACAACAATATGCATTACAGCCACACCCCGAAGGTGGCTGGTATAAAGAAACTTATAAAAGCAAAGAGTTTATTGAAGCAACAGCTTTACCAATAAGGTTTGGCGGCGATAGGGCGTTTTCAACAGCCATTTATTTTTTGTTGGAACACGGAAACTTTTCTGCCTTCCATAAAATTAAAAGCGATGAGTGCTGGCACTTTTACGCAGGCGGACCATTGCAAGTGTACATACTACAACCCAATGGCCAGTTGGATATAATTACCTTAGGCAACAATATTACTAAAGGGCAATTATTTCAATATGTGGTACCAGCAAACTGCTGGTTTGCCGGTCAGCCGGCACCCGCTACCAGTTTTAGTTTTGTTGGCTGCACGGTATCGCCAGGCTTCAATTTTGCCGATTTTGAATTAGCCGATGCTACCACACTATCAACATCATATCCTCAACACACAGGCATCATCAAACAACTAACACGTTAACAAACCCGCCAGGCAGTTGCAAGCCCTGTCAGCCATTGCAAACCCTAGCGGCGACTGCAAACTCCGAAGCGGTTTAAAATAAGGTACCGTATAAACCTATTGAACCAGTAACCATATCCAGCCACTTTAACTATTTTTTATATTTACCATTGAATTTTTATGTTA
>JAYVUJ010000442.1:0-6496 GCA_043788035.1 Ferruginibacter sp.
CTGTATCATCTTGGACAATGCCAGATATCAAAGGAGCAATCTGGTACAAACAACGGCAAAGTTTTTTAATATAGACTTGCTCTTTCTACCACCATACAACCCAAATCTAAACCTAATAGAACGATTATGGAGATGCTTTAAAAAAGAGGTGATGAAAAATAAATACTATGCCGATTATTCCACTTTTGAAAATGCTGTTGAAACTTTCTTTATCCAATTTGAAAGTAAAAAAGAGGCAATAAAAACTTTATTAAATTTTAAATTCGGAATTATTAACGCAAATTAGTATAACTAAAGAAGAGTATGAATCTTTAAGCTTGCAAATTGAAACCTTACAAGAAGCAGACCCTTTGAGGTTGCAAATTGAAACCTCGAACAATAAGGATAATTTTTTGAGGTCGCAATTTGCGACCTCAAAAAGAGGCGGCACCAGCTTCCTGCCCTATGCTTTTACCGAACAAGGTGTTTCCATGCTAAGTGGCATGCTAAAAAGCGATAAAGCCATCACATGATGAATATCGCCATCATGCGTGCATTTGTAGATGTGCGCAAAGTGTTATTGAAGCAAAGCGATTTAAAAGAGCAGCTAAAGAAAATTAAACAACGTGTAGGCGAACATGATGTTCAATTAAATCAAATTTACGATGCGATGGAAACCTGACGGATGAAAAAGCAGCATAAAGAAAATGGGAAGATCGTGAGCGGATAGGCATTGTGAAATAAGGGAACATCATACATAAAAAGGTACGTTAAACATCATCTATTTACAGTAAATAATCAATGATAAATGAGTTTTATTGATTTTTTTACAGTTTTTCCCTAATAACGATGGATATTTGCAAAATAATTCAAAACCTTTTACCATGAGCAACAAGCCAGATACTTTGTTTGATAAAGTGTGGGATGCACACGTAGTGCGCAAAATTGAAGATGGTCCGGATGTATTTTTTATAGACCGCCATTTTATACATGAAGTTACCAGCCCGGTAGCATTTTTGGGGCTGCAAACAAGGGGCGTGCAAGTGATGTTTCCCGAACAGACCTTTGCCACGGCAGACCATAATACACCTACCATCAACCAGCATTTGCCGGTGCAGGACCCTTTATCTGCCAATCAATTAAAAGCTTTAGAAGAAAATGCTCATAAATATGGTATTTCACATTGGGGGCTTGGTAATCCTAAAAATGGTATCGTTCATGTGATAGGTCCAGAAAATGGTATCACCCAACCAGGCATGACGATCGTTTGCGGCGATTCTCATACTTCTACCCACGGCGCTTTTGGTGCCATCGCTTTTGGCATCGGCACGTCAGAAGTTGAAATGGTATTGGCTTCTCAATGCATTATGCAGCCCAAGCCTTTAAAAATGCGTATTAATGTAAACGGCCCGCTTGGCAAAGCTGTTACTCCTAAAGATGTTACCTTATATATTATCTCTAAATTAACCACTGCGGGCGCTACTGGTTATTTTGTAGAATATGCCGGCGATGTGTTTGAAAAGATGAGCATGGAAGGCCGCATGACGGTATGCAATATGAGTATAGAAATGGGCGCCCGTGGCGGTATGATTGCACCAGATGAAACAACGTACAATTATATAAATGGCCGGTTGTTTGCACCAAAAGGCGAAGCATGGGATAAAGCCTTAGCTTACTGGAAAACATTAAAAACCGATGACGGTGCCATGTTTGACAAAGAATATACTTTTGATGCCGCTGATATAGAACCAATGATTACTTACGGTACTAACCCCGGTATGGGTATGGGTATTTCTCGCTCCATACCAATGGCAGAAGATTTAAAAGGCGGTGCCGCTACCTACGATAAATCACTTAAATACATGAACTTTCATGAGAAGGACCAGATGATTGGCAAAAAGGTAGATTTTGTTTTTATTGGTAGTTGCACCAATGGCCGCATTGAAGATTTTAGGGCATTTGCATCTATTATAAAAGGCCGGCAAAAAGCGGAGCATGTTACTGCATGGGTAGTGCCCGGCTCGCATATTGTAGAGCAACAAATTAAAGAAGAAGGTATTTTAGACATATTGACCAACGCCGGTTTTTTACTGCGCCAGCCTGGTTGCTCAGCCTGCCTCGCTATGAATGATGATAAAGTGCCTGCAGGTAAATATGCGGTAAGCACTAGTAATAGAAATTTTGAAGGAAGGCAAGGTCCCGGAAGCCGTACATTGCTGGCAAGCCCGCTAGTGGCAGCAGCAGCAGCAGTTACAGGCTTTGTTACCGACCCTAGAGACCTGATGTAACTGCTGGAACTTTCATTAATTAATATTTCAAACCAAAAATAAAAATGGCTTACGATAAATTTACTGTATTAAAAAGTACCGCTGTACCCTTACCAATTGAAAATGTAGATACCGACCAGATAATACCAGCACGTTTTTTAAAAGCCACTACCCGCAATGGTTTTGGCGATAATTTATTTAGGGATTGGCGGTACAATGGTGATGATACACCCAAGCAAGATTTTATTTTAAATAACCCCATCTACTCCGGAAAGATACTTGTAGGCGGTACAAATTTTGGTAGCGGCAGCAGCCGTGAACACGCTGCGTGGGCCATTTACGATTATGGTTTCCGTTGTGTGGTATCCAGTTTTTTTGCTGATATTTTCAGGGGCAATTGCATAAATGTAGGCATATTGCCAGTACAGGTTAGCCCAGCTTTTTTAGAGAAGATGTTTACATCAATTGAAGCAAGCCCAAACGCAGGATTTGAAGTAAATTTAGAGGCGCAATCAATCACTAATATCACCACTGGCGAAGTTGAATTGTTCGATATCAATGGCTACAAAAAAAATAACCTCTTAAATGGTTTTGATGATATCGATTACCTGCAGGCGATGGATACGGAAATAAAAGCTTTTGCTGCCGCAAGGCCTATCTAAGTTTACGTTTGTCTTCTATCTAAATACTACATACTTAGTACAAAATACTAATGAAAAATACACAACGCCATATCGAAATAATGGACACTACGCTTCGTGATGGTGAACAAACCAGCGGGGTATCATTCTCTTCCTCCGAAAAATTAACTATCGCCAAATATTTATTGACCGAAGTAAAAGTTGACAGGATTGAAATTGCTTCTGCAAGGGTATCTGCCGGAGAGTTAGAGGCAGTAAAAAAAGTAACAGCGTGGGCCAAGGCAAATGGCTTTTTAAATAAGGTAGAAGTATTAACTTTTGTAGATGGCGAAACCTCAATTGCGTGGATGCTTGATGCCGGGGCTGAGGTTATGAATTTATTGACAAAGGGTTCACTAAATCATCTTACCCATCAATTAAAAAAAACACCGGAAGAACATTTTGCTGATATAGCCAGCGTTATTAAAATGGCAAACCAAAAAGGCCTTCAATGCAATATTTATTTAGAAGACTGGAGCAATGGCATGCGCAACTCCAAAGAGTACGTTTTGCAGTACCTCGATTTTTTACAGCACCAGCCTATTAAAAGAGTTTTATTGCCCGATACATTGGGCGTTTTAATCCCCTCAGAAACATTTGAGTATGTAAGTGAATTGGTAAACCGGTACCCCAATATACATTTCGATTTTCATGCACACAACGATTATGATTTGGGTACAGCTAATGTGTTAGAAGCGGTAAAAGCTGGCGCACACGGGCTTCACCTTACCATTAACGGCATGGGCGAAAGGGCAGGTAATGCGCCACTGGCAAGTACCATAGCCGTATTGAACGATTTTATGCCCGCAATTAAAACTTCTGTTGTAGAAAAATCTTTATACGCTGTAAGCAAACTGGTAGAAGCTTTTTCTGGTTTTAGGATAGCTGCCAACAAGCCCGTAGTGGGCGAAAATGTATTTACACAAACTGCAGGCATACACGCTGATGGCGATAAAAAAAATAACCTTTATCACAATGATTTGATGCCCGAACGTTTTGGCCGCCAACGTAGTTATGCTTTAGGTAAAACTAGCGGCAAAGCCAATATAGATAATAACTTACAGCAGTTAGGCATTCAATTATCTGATGAAGATTTAAAGAAAGTTACCTTGCGTGTTATTGAATTAGGCGATAGAAAAGAAATGGTTACGCAGGCAGACCTACCCTACATTATTTCGGATGTGCTGGATAGTAACAGCATAGAACAAAAAGTATACATAAAAAATTACGTGCTTACTCATTCCAAGGATTTACGCCCATCTGTAACGTTATTTATTTCTATTAACGGCGAGTTGTTTCAAGAACATGCACAAGGCGATGGGCAGTACGATGCATTTGTAAATGCCTTGCAAAAAATATACAAACAAAAGAAAAACGTGTTGCCGGTGCTGGTAGACTATACGGTACGTATACCGCCTGGTGGAAAGTCGGATGCGTTATGCGAAACCATTATTACCTGGCTGCACAACGATAAAGAATTTAAGACCCGCGGGCTGGATAGTGACCAGACCGTTGCTGCCATAAAAGCAACTGAAAAAATGCTAAACATCATTTAAGGTATAACAATCAAAAAATTTTTCTAATAAATAAAAAGATGGCAAAAAAACACATCCTCATTGTTCCCGGAGATGGCATTGGGCAGGAAGTTACTTTAGTTGGTAAAAAAGTATTGGACAAGATAGCCGCGAAATTCAGCCATGAATTTACCTACGATGAAGCGCTGATTGGCCATGTGGCCATTGAAGCTACCGGCGTTGCTTTGCCAGACGAATCTTTAGAAAAAATGCGCAATGCGGATGCCGTACTTTTTGGTGCCGTAGGCCATCCTAAATATGATAACGACCCAAGCGCTAAAGTTAGGCCTGAGCAAGGTTTGCTGAAGATGCGCAAAGAACTGGGCTTGTACGCCAACCTGCGCCCAATAAAATTATTTGATGAATTATTAAGTGCCAGTAGCATAAAGCCGGAAATTTTAAAAGGTGCCGACATCCTATTTTTCAGGGAGCTTACGGGGGATATTTACTTTGGAGAAAAAGGCAGGAAAAACGATGGCGACACCGCTTATGATATTGCGGAATATAGCCGCTACGAAGTACAGCGCATTGGGCGTAAAGCTTTTGAAGCTGCACGTACCCGTCGTAAAAAATTATGTTCTGTAGATAAAGCGAACGTGCTGGAAACAAGCCGTTTATGGAGAGAAGAAATTCAAAAATTAGCATTAGAATATCCTGATGTAGAAGTAGAGCACCAGTTTGTAGATTCAACAGCGATGATGTTGATTAAGGACCCACGCCGTTTTGATGTGGTAGTAACGGCAAATTTGTTTGGTGATATCTTAACGGATGAAGCATCGCAAATTGCAGGCTCGATGGGTATGCTTGCATCGGCATCTATAGGCGATGGCACGGGCGTTTACGAACCGATCCATGGCTCGGCACATGACATTACTGGTAAAGGGATTGCTAATCCACTCGCTTCTATTTTATCCGCTGCTTTGTTATTAGATATTTCTTTCGGCATGAAAGAAGAAGCTGATTTAGTAATCAGTGCGGTTGATAAAGTTTTAAAAGAAGGTTATCGCACGGTGGATATTGCGGATGCATCTACAGCTAAAGATAAAATTTTGGGGACTGTAGCGATGGGAGAAGCGGTGTTGAAGTTTTTGTAAGATGAATTATTAACTAACTATAACCGGCTTTAGCAAATATGCTAAAGCCGGTTATTTATGTATAAATAGCTACTTTATTTAGCCTTCTTTCAATCGAATGTACGGCTGCTTCTAATTTTTTTGCCTGCTCAATAGATGGATATTTATTTCCAGCGGCGTACTGCCTTAATAAACTTGGGTTTAAAGAAGCTGTTTCGGTAAGGAAAGAAATTTTTAATTCTTTAAATTCTTTGAAAAAAGCTTGCCTATTAAAGCAGATTTCTATGTCCATATTTCCTACTGCTATTTTGCTCCAGAACTTATCTTAATGCCCTCACCAGCTTGCGTTCGAGCATAAAACACCTAATTCTAATGTCTTATTAGTCCGTAGCTTTTGATTGGTACACATTTACAGATCTGTAAAAGCAGCAAATAGGTTACTTACTTACATAAAATATTTTGATTTAACTGATTTGGTTTAGCTTAAAAGTACAGCTAACTAGAATACTCTTCGCACCACTGCGTGAGGGATTGCAGCGTATAGCCCGCCCCCTTGCCGCTGCGGCAAGGGGGCGGGCCCAAATTATACTCAAAATAAAGCTGCTGTTTTAGCTAATCTTCTTAAAAAAATGTATATTAGTGGTACGATTTTTTCATGAAATTTAAATATTGCTTGTATGGATACTTCTACAGAAAATTTAGCCGCTAAAGAAATTAACCCGCTGAAAAGCCTTGATGTTTGGGAAGATGATGTGCTGGAACGTTACCCCGACCCAGCATCTATTGCGACCGATAAAAGTACAGAAGAATACCGCAACTACGATACGCCTGAAAGAGATACTGTGCGGGAGTTTTACCGCCTTAACCATACTTACCAGGGCTACGATTTTGTGCTGGATAAAAAAGCAAATTATTTAAAGTTT
>JAYVUJ010000443.1:0-3491 GCA_043788035.1 Ferruginibacter sp.
TTTGTAATACTCATCCGCCATACGGTTACTATCAAATTGCACCTGCACATCATTCATCCCATTCTTCATAATATGCCTCCAGGTATCTTTATTTTCGTAGTATAAAGGCAATATGGTGCCTTCCAGTATTTCGTACAATTTATTTAAATCATATTCATCCTGCTCCTGTACATGAATGTTTTCATAATCAACCGGCGGTACTACAAAACCGTTATTGCCATCATTGATAAATTCGCATATCCAGCCATCCATGGTACTAAAATTTACAGCGCCGTTCATGGCTGCCGTCATGCCGCTTGTGCCGCTTGCTTCCCTTGGTACACGGGGGTTGTTAAGCCAAACATCGGCGGCTTGTTTTAGGCGTTTGCTTAAAGCCAGTTCATAGCCAATACATACGGCTACATTTTTAAACTGCTTACTTAAATGTACCAGGTGGTTAAAATCGTTTATCGCCGGATAGTCAAGTGGGTAAGGCTTTCCAGCCCATACAATTTGTACCGGGTGCTTGGTATTGCTTAACAAGGCTTCAAAGCGCTTATAATCCCGGGTTAATAATTCTGCCCTTTTATAGCCGGCAAAACGGCGTGCCCAAACAATGGTCAATACGTCCGGGTCTAACAATTTCCCTGTCTGGTCGGCAATAATATCAAAGGCTCTTTTCTTTAAAAATCTTTTACGGTCATCAAACCAAACGTCGTTATTATCTACCTTGGCTTTATACAATTGTTTATCTGCCCAATAGGTCCAGCTTTGCGCGTTTGTAATAGCAGTTATTTCGCAAATGCCTTCATACTTGGCCCACAATTTACGGCTTACTTCGCCATGCAGTTGAGATACGCCATTGGCTAGTTTTGCAAAGCGCAAAGCAGCCAGCGAATGGTTGAACAAATCGTCGGTTATGCCCGTAAGCTTCCGCACTTCATCTAAGGGCATGCCGCAGAAATAACTCATTTTCTGGCAAAGGAAAATATCATGTTTTTCGTTGCCTGCCTCTTCGGGCGTATGCGTTGTAAACACCAATCTTTTCTTTACCTCGGCTATATTGCCAAATTTACGGTGCAGGTAAAAGGCGGCACTAATAGCATGCGCTTCATTTAAATGGTACAGCTCGGGGTTAAAATTAATTTCATCCATCAGCTTAGCTCCACCAACGCCCAATAAAATAAATTGCGCCACTTTGGTAGCAATATTGCCATCGTATAAACGATGGGTAATGGTTTGTGTTACATAATCATTTTCTGGTAAATCGGTACTTAATAAAAACATCGGCGCACTCTTAAATGTTTCCGGGTTAAGGTACAAGGCCTTTACCCAAATTGGGTGGTCGTGCACCGTTATCTGAAACTTAATGCCAGTATCTTCTAAAAAATTATATATCTTTTCGTTCCACTGTATTTGTAAGGTCTGGTCTGCATTGCGAGCCTGGTCGTAGTAACCGTATTTCCACAAAATACCAATGCCCACCAAGTTTTGCTTAAGCTCGTAAGCGCTGCGCATGTGAGAGCCAGATAAAAACCCAAGTCCGCCACTGTAAATTTTTAATGGCTGATGCACCGCAAACTCCATAGAGAAGTAGGCAATCCTTTTGCTGTAATTTTCGTTTACGGCGTACGGTACTTTAAAATTATCAAAACCCATATAGCAAATTTTAGGAACGCAATATAATTAGGAATTTTTAATGAAACCGGTTATGCGAAAAAAATATTGTGTATATCTTACACAAAACTAAAAGATTGGGCGTGCCTTGTGGGGTCAGGCTATGCACTTCAATCTTTTTTGCAGGCGGCCCGACAAAAAAAAATTTCCGTTCCAATCCCTCACGCTTCAACCCGAAGTGTATTATCTGTTTGTAAAGTAAACTGGGGGGAAGGCTTTAAAGAGAGTAGGCAAATTTGCCCTAACTAGTCAAACGATGGCGTATTGCTGGTTACATGAGCCTGCTTATCCCAAATTCATGGTGGGCTACCCTTTGGTGGTGAGCCACCATGAATTTGGGATAAAATACGAAATACCACTTGCAAACCAACCTAAAAGGTATTAAGCACCTCTCCTTACCCTTGGGTTGCTTTGGTAACCCGCCAAATTTTCCGGTCACAATATCTTAATACATTTTTCTTTGAAATATAATTTTATAGGTGGAACTTAGATAATAAAATTAATACCATGCAAAAATTATTGACAATAGCTATTGACACTAGGCAGTTAAACACCACTGCGGTAGGCCCTTTTGATGTTACCGAAGTAACAGAAATTAATGAGCACCTGGAGCTGGGCTGGCAAATAGAAGAGTGGGATTTTTTAAGAGAAGGCGAAACAGATGGGCAGGTAGTACTACTAATAATTTTAAACGATGACCTTATTTATGAAGATAATGAAGATGAATTCGACACCTCTTTTCAATCCACAGACGAATACGAAGAAGATGAAGAAAGCACTAAATTGAATAAAAATTGATTGTCATTTTATACTATTAAAAAGCTGGCGGCATAAAAAACCACCAGCTTTATTTACAAGCATACTTTACCCCTTTTTTTATGCTTCAGCAATAATTGCAGTCGCTTCTATTTCAATTAGTAACTTTTCATCAATAAGGCGCTGTACCTGTACCATGGTAGCAACAGGTTTTATGATTTTAAAAAATTCTCCATGCGCCTTTCCTATCAATTCCCAATCGGTTATATTAATTACAAACATCCTTGTCCGCAACACATCTTTTAATGAGCCTCCCAATTGCTGCAAGGCTTTTTCTATCTTTTCAAATATATATTTTGTCTGCGCATATACATCCCCTTCGCCAACAATGGTTTCGCCATCCATTGAGGTAGTACCTGCTACTTCAATAATATTACCCACTCTTACAGCCCGGCTGTAACCTACTATATCTTCCCAGGGCGAGCCCGAGCCTGCTTGTTGCCGCATAATTGTTATTTTAGCTACGGTACAAAAACCTTATCTAATACGGAGCATCCTAAATTTTGAAATTATTATACTTTTCTTTAGATTTGTCTAAAACTTAATTTAGGCGGCATGAATTATTCAATTTCGGAAGAAAACTATATCAAAAACATTTATCACCTGCAGCAACAGACCGAAACGGTAACTACCAATTCGCTGGCCAATGAGTTGCGTACCAAGCCTGCATCAGTTACGGATATGCTTAAAAAGCTACACACTAAAAAGTTGCTAGAATATGAGCGCTACCGGGGTTTTAAGTTAAATGCATCCGGCAATAAAATTGCACTAAACATTGTACGCAGGCACAGGCTGTGGGAATTTTTTTTGGTTGATAAGCTGGGCTTCGAGTGGGATAAAGTACACGACATTGCCGAAGAGCTGGAGCATGTAAGCAGTGTGGAATTAATTC
The DNA here is from genome assembly GCA_043788035.1 of Ferruginibacter sp. Lineage (GTDB taxonomy): Bacteria > Bacteroidota > Bacteroidia > Chitinophagales > Chitinophagaceae > Ferruginibacter. Next base: position 3,365 of record JAYVUJ010000443.1, read on the forward strand.
AAAAACTTGATAGCTTCCTCAACTTTCCGCAAACAGACCCACATGGCGACCCTATACCAGATACCAATGGAAAGTTTGCTATTATAAAACAAGTAAGTATTGCAGATGCCGCTGCAAAAAAAACGGT
>JAYVUJ010000444.1:0-3312 GCA_043788035.1 Ferruginibacter sp.
AGTTGTAATTTAAAGTAAATTTCTACAGGTATACAGCAGCTATACACGTATGCTAAATTTTTTAATTGTCCTACTAATAGTTGCAGAAGGCATTGTTAGCAACTCAACGGGGATACCCTTAAAAACCTATCCAATGCTGTCTTTCAGTTTTTCTACAGTAACAACGGCATCTAAATTTAGCCTGCCATATATGTGCGGAAATTCTTCATTTACTGAAAGGGCAAGCTCGTACCTTAAAGTTGCTTCTAACCTGCTTTCATCTATATGTAACAACAAAAGGTCGGTTTTGTTTTGATAGTACCTTTCCATAACCTCTTTAACCTGGCATTTTTTACTGGAGTGAATAAAGCCTTCAGTTGCCAGAGATGGTGCTGCATAAGAACCTTCGCCTACAGCTTTTTGCCAGTCGGCATCGCTTACTATGTGATAGATCATTCGCCTAATAATTTTACAAGGGTTAATAATTCTTCTTTTTTATACCGGTTTTTATCATTGTCAAAACACTTGCTCAATTCTTCCAATAAAAATTGGATGATGCGCTTATTGTCCATCTGTTTAAAAAAATAGGCGGTAGGGGGCACGCTGATACGTTTAAAATATATTTCCACATCTTTATGAGAATATATCTGCCCATTCAGTGGATCGATATAAAAAATAATTTTTGCTGAGGACTTCTCTTCAGGGTTCAAAAAGTCAAATTGCTGGTCAAAGTAGGCCAATATAAATTGGCGGGGTACATTGATAGCTTTTACAGGTATATCTAAGAGCTCGCAGAGTATCAGATAAATAATCCCATTGCTGATGGCATTCCCTTTTTTACGCTCCAAAGTCTTGGTAATTAAAAAATCTTCCGGCTGATTGTAAGTAATTTCAACACCTTTTTGTTTGTAGTAATTATATACGATGCTAGTTAGTACGTTTATTTGTTCTAAAGGTGTAAGGTAATTATTAAGCTCTAACCATATGTTGCGGCGCATTTTTTCAATTTCCTGTAACGCTGCCAGGGGCTGCATTTCAGGATAATGGTACTGTGCAGTTAATAAGGCGCCCTGCAATAATTCGCAGCTTCCATCCCTCCAATTTATAAAGTCGTTAGTAAGGTCACGAAAATGCAATTTATGTATAAGCGCCTCTATACGTTCTTGTATGGTTTCGTTCTCCGTGTTCTCCCAAAGGTCTTCCAGGTTAGGTATTATGGCTTTTCCAAAACTTATTATCCTATCGCTTACAGTATCGTACACTTCAGTATCCGGGTCGTCTATTAAATGGAAAAGTGCTGATATTTCTTTGTTTTCTACCAATGCTATTATTTATAATGAAATTCGTTAAATGTGTTTATATAAAGAAGTTAAAATTTTCCACAACGGTTATTAACTTTTTTTAGCCGCTTTATATTTTGTGCTTGATATACTTACGATGGCTTTTTACAGGTACGTTGTAACGCACTAAACAGGAGGTTTTAATCGGCCAGTATTAATCAACCACTAATCCTTAAAACGCTAGAAATCCCATCAATACCTAGCCTCCCTGCCCTCCAAAGGAGGGTTTTGGAGTATTCAATTTTAAAAGTCTTTTACAATCCGCATAGTTAAGAATACTCCTTTGGAGGGTAGGAAGCGTATATCCTAAACTTTGGTTTTTCAGGGATTTTTTATCACTCTATACGGGGCTTGTGCTGGATAAATACTGCTCATATTTGTAAGTGCCAGCCTCGCACCCGGTGAGACATCCTTTGGGGGGTGGCTCACCGGGTGCGAGGCTGAATCAATTTTTTATCAGGTACCCAACCTCTGCTTCAAAAGATAAAAATTGTACCAGTAGCCCATCAAACAAAGCCTTGTCTGCTGCAGATTTAAAAGCTTTTTTTGGGATAATTACTGCTTCGGATGCATTGTAAAACAAAAAATAATAAGCCCCATTTTCTTGTTTTTTAATAAAGGCCGGCCAGCGAAATTTACGTTCGGTACATTTATCCTGCAACAAAATGCCTGTTTCGCTTATAGTAACATTATTAATAAAAAAAATAGAGCTGTTTTCTGGGTTATCGCTTATTTTATCTGCTTGCCCAACAATGGCAGAACGGGCACCTGTCATTGATACAATGGATGTGAGCAGTATAAAGCCAATCACCACAAATGCAAACATGCTGTTTCTATCAAACAATCCTGTAAAGTAAAACACGGCCGTAAATATAACGATAGTGCCTATTTGACGCAGGTAATATAAGCTTCTTTTTTTGTGCTTCCCCGGTGCATCCCATGCTACAAAGCTGTAATAATTGCTATAGTCCTCTTTAGTAAGCGCATAATGCAATGTCAGCATAATTTCGATGTCTGAAGTGAGATGTGAAGTGTGTATTTCTTTAAACTTATTGGCTAATCATTTTATTGTTTGGTTAACAAAAAAGATGGGACAATCATTCAATTTAAAAACGACACAAATAAATAAAAATCCACGATTTTGCACTGCCCATATAGCAAACATCATACGGCATACATCAAGGTGTAGGTTTTATTTTTTTTTAGTTACTGCTTTCTTCGCTGGTGCTTTTTTCTTTGCTGGTGCTTTCTTGTCAAATGCTTTTGGTTCCTGGGTCAGTATCATCTTTTTTATAGCTTCCAAATCAATAACGGCTAATTCTTCAGGCGTAAATTTTGAATTACTTTTACTTAGGCTAAGCTTTAGCATTTTTTTGCCAAAGCGAATAAAAGCACCCCACCGGCCCATTTCAATAGCTATCTTTTCCGCAGGCCATTGGCGTATAAAACGATTGGCTTCTTTCTCCATCTTTTTTTCAATCAGTTCATTACAATCTTGCTGTGTAAGTGTATCAAAATTATAAGCCTTTGGTATATTGATGAACAGGTCATTCCATTTAATGAATGGACCAAAACGCCCTTTTCCTTTGGTGATGGGCTTTTCATCAAAAAAGCCAATAGGTGCATCTTCTTTTTGCTTAGCGCCAATTATTTCTATGGCTCTTTCCAATGTAACGGCCCATAAATCTTCTCCTTTAGGTATGGAAACAAATTGCTCGCCAAATTTTACGTAGGGGCCAAAACGGCCAATGTTAACGCTAACTTCAAGGTTATCATGTTCGCCGAGGCTTAGCGGCAGTTTAAACAATTCCTGAGCCTCCTCTAATGTGATGGTCTCAATGCTTTGCCCGGCTTTTAATTTTGCAAAACGCGGTTTTTCTTCATCGCCTTGCGCACCAATCTGTACCATAGGCCCATAGCGGCCCATCCTTGCAATAATAGGCTTTCCATCTTCTGCTACGCCGAGCATCCTTTCACCTACAGCACGTTCTGC
>JAYVUJ010000445.1:0-2836 GCA_043788035.1 Ferruginibacter sp.
AATAACCTTGGTAATTTTTGGCAAATATTTACAGTAACCATCACCCGTTTATTACTACCGCTTTGTATAGCAGTGGCTATTTTATTAGCATTTAACGGATCGCCTGCCAGCTTCGATGGTAAAGATACTATTACCAACTTACAAGGCGATACCATACAAGTTAGCCGTGGCCCTGCAGCTGGCATGATTGCAATTAAACATATTGGTACCAATGGGGGTGGATGGTTTGGCGCTAACTCCACACATCCTCTCGAAAATCCAAATTATTTTACCAACATAGTAGAAATAATTGCACAAACTCTTATACCAATTGCAATGATATTTGCGCTTGGATTTTACATTAAGCGTAAAAAATTTGCTTATGTAATCTTTGGCGTGATGACGCTGGGAGTGCTGTTGCTGTTGATACCCACAGTAATTACAGAAATACATGGCAACCCACTATTAGCGAAAATGGGTGTAACACAATTAACTGGTGCCATGGAAGGTAAAGAAGTAAGATTTGGCCCTGCTGCCTCTGGTTACTGGAGTATATTAACAACAGTAATCTCTACGGGTTCGGTTAATTCTATGCATGATAGCTCTATGCCATTATCTGGCCTTATGCAAATGCTGGGTATGTTAGTAAATGGTTTTTATGGAGGCTGTGGAGTAGGTATACTCAATTACTTTATATACATAATTATTGCGGTCTTTATATCAGGATTAATGGTAGGCAGAACGCCAGAATTTATGGGGCATAAGGTAGAAGCAAGGGAAGTAAAGATTGCTGCACTGGTAACTTTATTATCTGCCTTTATCATCAAAGGAGGAACCGCATTAGCAGCTTATTATTTTGTAAACCATGGCGATGCAAACTGGGCGATAAAACCAATTGCATGGTTAAACAATCCAGGCTATCATGGCTTTTCAGAAATGCTTTATCAATACACTTCCTCCAACGCAAACAATGGTAGCGGGTTTGAAGGACTTGCAGACAATACACCTTTTTGGAACATCACCACTGGCTTTGCAATGATATTAGGAAGGTTTATTCCTATCATCGGCCCTATAGCTATTATAGGATTGATGGCCAACAAAAAATATGTTCCTGAATCTGCAGGTACTTTAAAAGTGGATTCCATCACATTTGGAATGATGACGTTTGCAGTGATCATCATAGTAACAGCACTGTCTTATTTTCCTCCGCTGGTTTTAGGGCCAATAGCAGAATATTTCAGTATTCATTAATTGAAGCAAAGGAGTATTCATAAAAAATTAATAAAAAAAAACAACGTCTTTATGTTTATCTAATATAAATAATAACGGAACAAAATAAAAATTATGGCAAAGGATCAATCAAATAAACTGTTCGAGCCAGCACTTGTAAAGGAAGCGCTTAAACAGTCTTTCGTAAAACTTAACCCACGCATTATGCTGCGCAATCCCGTAATGTTTACGGTGGAAATAGGCACGGCAATCATGTTAGCTGTATGCATCTGGATAGCAGGCGGAGAAAAATCTCAAGGTCACCTGGGGTATAATGTAGCAATATTTTTAATCTTATTACTAACAGTATTATTTGCAAATTTTGCAGAAGCTATTGCAGAAGCAAGAGGTAAAGCACAAGCAAACAGCTTACGTAAAACCAGGGAAGAAACTCCGGCTAAATGGATACAGGCTGTTGGTGACATGTATGTAAATGAGATGAAAATAGTTCCTTCATCGCAGTTAAAAAAAGGCGACATATTTCTTTGCGAAACAGGCGATATGATACCGATGGATGGTGAAATTATTTGGGGTATAGCTACTATCGATGAAAGTGCCATTACTGGAGAAAGTGCACCAGTGATAAGAGAAAGCGGTGGTGATAAAAGTTCAGTAACCGGAGGCACAAAAGTATTATCTGATAAAATAAAAGTAAGGGTTACCACAGAACCCGGCGAAAGTTTTTTAGATAAGATGATAGCCCTGGTGGAAGGTGCAAGCCGGCAAAAAACACCCAATGAAATTGCATTAACAATTTTATTAGCAAGTTTTACATTGATATTTTTGATAGTGTGCGTTACCCTGAAACCTTTTGCCGATTATGCCAATACACCACTTACTGTTGCTGCGTTAGTATCACTGTATGTTTGCCTGATACCTACCACCATCGGCGGCTTGCTAAGTGCCATAGGTATAGCTGGTATGGACAGGGCCTTACGTGCCAATGTAATTACCAAAAGTGGTAAGGCTGTAGAAACAGCAGGTGACCTTGATGTACTTTTATTAGATAAAACGGGTACAATAACAATAGGCAACAGAAAGGCTACCAACTTTTACCCTGCCAACGGAATTGATGAAAAATTGTTCATCGAAACGTCGGTATTAAGTTCTCTTGCAGATGAAACACCTGAAGGCAAATCAATTGTTGAGCTGGGCAAATTAAACCCTTCTTATTTCGATACCAAAAACTCTACATTCATAAAATTTACTGCTGAAACAAGAAGCAGCGGTATGGATATGGCAGATGGCACCAAAGTACGAAAAGGTGCGTTTGACAGTATCCGTAACATGGTAGTAAAAGCAGGCAACCCATTTCCTGCAGAAACAGAAGAAAGGGTAAGACTGATTGCGAGCAACGGCGGAACACCACTGGTAGTAAGCCGTAACAACCAAGCGCTGGGCGTAATTGAATTGCAGGATATAATAAAACCGGGCATTCAGGAACGTTTTGAAAGATTAAGAAAAATGGGCGTCAAAACGGTGATGGTTACAGGCGATAATCCGCTTACTGCAAAGTTTATTGCAGAAAAAGCAGGCGTAGATGATTACATAGCAGAGGCCAAGCCAGAGGATAAGATGAACTACATTA
>JAYVUJ010000446.1:0-7081 GCA_043788035.1 Ferruginibacter sp.
CTACTTTTATTAAATTCAGCGTACAATGAGCAAAGCTGTAATTACACACAAACCATATAATCTTAATAAATAATTTTTTAATGGATACTTTCGATAAAGAGATATTAAAGTTTTGGAAATATCTTCAGGATAATAGTGTTAGGTGAATAATGGAGGGGGATTTCGCCATGACTATACACGGGAACAATCGCTTTACACCAATTATAAATAGGTGGATAGAAGATTCACTTGAAAATAGGGTAAACCTGCGAAAAGCGTTTAATAATGCAGGGTATGGGGGATTACTTCATGATCGAAACGATACAATTTGTAGCAGGTTGGACAGATTTTCAATTATACAGTCTTTAACTAGATATTATAGTCAATATGAAAGGCCTTGAGGAATTTACTTTTGATGAAAGTTTCCAGGTATCAACTATCGCTGAGATAGAAAATATAAAAGTCCCTTTTCTTGATATTGATCAATTTATTGCCAATAAAAAGGCAGTAAATTGCCCTCAAGATCAACTGGATGTAAAAGGACCAGAGAAAATTAAACTGCTTCGTAAAGAAATGGGTTTAAATTAAATTCTTCTTAATAAATTACCTGATAAAATTTCCTTTTTCTCCTTCTCTATTTATGCCTAAACGCTTATCTTTGCGCCAAATTTCAGGGATATCATGGTATTAAAGAGCATCAAAGCATTACTGGTAGCGGTTTTTAGCCTATTTGCACTACTGTTTTCTACAGCGGCGCTTGCGCAGGAAAATAAGCCTGAAACAGTAAAAAGTGGCGAAACAGCAACTCACGAAGAAAAATTAGACCCTTCTAAAATAATCATGGACCATATTAAAGATGACCATGAATTTCATTTTTTTACCGCCGGAAGTTTCCATGCAACTATTCCATTACCTGTAATTGTTTATGCACCAGGCAAAGGCGTTGATGTTTTTTCTTCCTCACGCTTTGGGCATGAAGGCGAAGAAGAATATAATGGCTATAAATTAAATGAAGCTAAAGAAATTGTAGCCATCGACGGATCAAAAGTGTATGATTTTTCGCTTACCAAAAATGTAGTGCAAATGTTTATCGCATTATTTATATTGGTATTGATAATGCTTTCAGTTGCTAAAAAATACAAAACCGGACAAGGCATAAAAACAGCACCTAAAGGGCTGCAAAACTTAATAGAACCAGTTATTACTTTTGTTAGGGATGATATTGCAAAGCCTAACCTCGGCAAAAAAGCGATGGCTTACCTTCCTTATTTGTTAACTGTATTTTTCTTCATCCTTATTAATAACTTATTTGGCTTACTCCCTGGCTCGGCGAATGTTACGGGTAATACTGCTTTTACAATGGTGTTGGGCATCATTTCATTAATAGTTATTTTATTTAGTACCAACAGGCATTTTTGGGGGCATATTTTTTGGCCTCCCGGCGTGCCTTTTTTAGTAAAAATAATTTTGATACCTATTGAATTAGCGGGTGTTTTATTGATTAAACCTGCAGCGCTAATTATTCGTCTTTTTGCAAATATGGTTGCAGGGCATATTATTATTTTAAGCTTCATTGTGTTGATCTTTATTTTTGGTGGTATGTCAAGAGTTGCAGGTTATGGATTTTCTCCGTTATCCGTCGCTTTTGCAGTATTTATATATGTTATCGAAATTTTAGTGGCATTTATACAGGCTTATATTTTTACTACCCTCACAGCTGTTTTTATCGGACAGGCGATGGAAGGTGGTCATGATAGTCCTAATGGTCACGATGATCCAATAATCGCGTAATTTTTTTTCATTCATAAAACAAACAGTTATGTCATTCTTGAACATTTTGTTAGATGCTTCCCTTGCAAATGCCGGTGGTGCAATTGGTGCAGGTCTTGCTGCAATTGGTGCTGGTATTGGTATTGGTTTAATTGGTAAAGGAGCTACTGAATCAGTTGCCCGTCAGCCAGAAGCCGCAAACGACATTCGTGGTAATATGATCCTGACTGCTGCATTTGTTGAGGGTGTTGCCCTTTTCGCGGTTATTGCAGGGCTATTAGCAGTATTAAAAAATTAGTCGTACAAAAATTATTACTGCATCCGAAGCACAGGGCGGGGGATGCAGTAGTTTTAAAACAAGCTTACAAATTTTATTATAATAAATTTCCCTTCGGGGAAAGGAGGGCATTAATCATGGATTTATTATTACCACATTTAGGACTCATTTTCTGGACATTATTGGCGTTTATTATCGTGTTGCTGATATTGAAAAAGTTTGCATGGAAACCCATCATCAGTTCTTTAAACGAAAGGGAAACCAATATTGCAAATAGTATTTCAATGGCTGAAAGGGTAAAGTTGGAAATGGCACAGTTAAAAAACGATAATGAATTATTGTTGGTACAAGCACGTGAAGAAAGGGCAACTTTACTGAAAGAAGCAAAAGAGCTTAAAGACAGGATGATCAACGATGCGAAGGAAGAAGCAAAAGTTGCCGCCGCAAAAATTATTGAAGATGCACATGCTTCTATCAACCATCAAAAAATGGCTGCCATTACAGATATGAAAAATCAGGTTGGCAATCTGGTGATAGAAGTAAGCGAAAAAATATTACGCAGGGAATTAGGCAATAGGCAAGAGCAGGAAACCTACATCAGTAAATTAGCCGATGAAGCAACTTTTAATTAATTTTCCGTAAGCAATAAGCAGTTTATTTTAAGTGATACACAATAAATACATCAGCAATTAACAATGAATAACCCACGTTTAGCAGGCAGGTACGCAAAAAGTTTGATTGATTTAGCTACGGAGCTAAACCAGGTGGATGTTATTTGTGCAGATATGAAATTTGTACAACGCATCTGCAAAAGCAATCCTGATTTTGTAGCTGTTTTGCGCAGCCCCATAATTAAGCCTGGCACCAAAGAAAAGGTCATAGAATCTATCCTCACCGGTAGGGTTAACCTCACCACTTCTTCTTTTGTAAAATTATTAGTGCGTAAAGGAAGAGAATCTAACCTGCCTGAAATTGCCAATGCATTTGTTGCACAGTTCAACCAAATAAGAAGTATTTATCAATTAAAAATTATAACAGCAGCACCTATTAGTGATGAGCTTAAAAATAGTATTGTAGAAAAGGTAAAAACTTCTACATCTTATAAAAACATTGAAATTGAAACAGCCGTGAAGGAAGAATTGATTGGCGGTTTTGTTTTAGAAATGGAAGGCAGATTGGTAGATACAAGTATTTTAAGGGATTTAAAAGATATTAAGAAACAATTTATGGATAATGAATACATCCATAAACTACGGTAGAAACAACTTTTTAAAATAAATCAGACATGGTAGAAATTAAACCGGATGAAATTTCAGCGATACTCCGCCAGCAATTAAGCAATTTTAATGCAGGTGCAAGTTTAGAAGAAGTAGGCACCGTATTACAGGTAGGTGATGGTATTGCCCGTATTTACGGCTTAAACAACGTAAGTAGTGGTGAACTGGTAGAATTTGAAAATGGCGTTAAAGCTATTGCCTTAAACCTTGAAGAAGATAATGTGGGCGTTGTGTTGATGGGCGATAGCAGCGAAATTAAAGAAGGCGATAAAGTAAAGCGTACCAATAAAATCGCTTCCATTATGGTGGGAGAGGGTATGAGTGGCCGCGTTATCAATACCTTAGGCCAGCCAATTGATGGCAAAGGCCCTATTAAAGGCGAGCTGTACGAAATGCCTCTGGAGCGTAAAGCACCAGGCGTTATATTTCGTGAGCCGGTTAAAGAGCCTTTGCAGACTGGTATCAAAGCCATCGATGCAATGATACCTATTGGCCGTGGTCAAAGGGAATTGGTTATTGGTGACCGCCAGACTGGTAAAACGGCCATTTGTGTAGATACCATCATTAACCAAAAAGAATTTTACGCTGCAGGCAAGCCTGTTTATTGCATATACGTGGCTATTGGGCAAAAAGCCTCTACCATTGCAGGTATAATGAAAACGCTGGAAGAACATGGCGCAATGGCTTATACAACTATTGTAGCAGCTTCTGCAGCAGACCCTGCTCCTTTACAATTTTACGCTCCGTTTGCGGGCGCAGCAATTGGTGAATTTTTTAGGGATACCGGAAGACCAGCTTTAATTGTTTATGATGATTTATCTAAGCAAGCAGTAGCCTACCGTGAAGTTTCCTTATTGTTACGTCGCCCACCAGGCCGTGAGGCATATCCTGGTGATGTGTTTTACCTGCATAGCCGTTTATTAGAAAGGGCCGCAAAAGTTATCGCTAAAGATGAAATTGCAAGGCAGATGAACGATTTGCCCGAATCCATTAAGCATTTGGTAAAAGGCGGCGGTTCATTAACTGCATTGCCTGTTATTGAAACTCAAGCTGGTGACGTATCTGCATACATCCCAACCAACGTTATCTCTATTACTGACGGGCAAATATTTTTAGAAGGCAACTTGTTTAACGCAGGTATCCGCCCCGCAATCAATGTTGGTATTTCTGTAAGCCGTGTAGGTGGTAACGCCCAGATAAAATCAATGAAAAAAGTTGCAGGTACCTTAAAGTTAGATCAAGCGCTTTACCGTGAACTGGAAGCTTTCTCTAAATTTGGTGGAGACTTAGATGCGGCAACAAAAAATGTAATTGATAAAGGAGCACGTAACGTAGAAATATTAAAGCAACTGCAATACTCGCCTATGAGTGTAGAAAAGCAGGTTGCAATGATTTATCTTGGTACTCAAGGCTTATTAAAAGAAGTTGCTGTAAAAAATGTAAAGGCATTTGAAGAACAATTTTTATTAGAAATGGAAAATAAATATCCTGAAATATTAGCCGAATTTAAAAAAGGAAACCTTCCTCAGGATGGGATTAATAAAATGACAGCTTTGGCTAAAGGCTTAGCTACTCAGTATAAATAAGTAACAAATACAACATCTAATTATAAATAAAGAGCTAAATTTTTTGGCTCTTTATTTATTTAAAGACATCTCTATTTCTCTGATTAACAAGCTTTTATTTAAGAATTTGTAAAAATTTATTTGTTTATATCATAAAACCGAACTAATTTTATAATCCATTACTAGCCTCGTAGTGATAATTTCTCCAATCCTACATAATAGCCACAAGAAATTATAATCTTTTCCTCGCAGTATTATTTTTACTATATCGAGTTTAGCTCATTAGCTTAGCTCAGTATACGTATATATCAATCCATCAATCTTTTGTATATCCGCTTACAAGTTTTTATTAACGCTCTCAACCACAAAAGAAATGAAAAAATTCTACACTACTCTCTTTGCGCTAATCAGCCTGTTTGGCTGTCAATATGTAGCTGCCCAGTGTACCGGTGTCAAGGGACCTAATCTATTGGGTGCAAAAGGTACTTTTAGCGTACCTTTTATTACTGTCAATTCAAATGCAGCAAGTTGTACATCTTCAGGTTCCGGCAGCTATAATCCGGTAAATAATGTTGGTAAGGCCTTAACAGGCTGTACTGCGGCAATGGGCATTTCTATTCCATGTTCAGATTATATGTATACTTCTGAAAACGCTGGGTTAGTACCAGAATTCACGTATTCAATTGTAAAGACTATCGGTAATGCAAGCGGCGGCAATTGTTTAAAACCAGATTGGAGAGGTAGCGACCATACTGGAGACGGCGGTTATTTTATGGCTGTTAACGGAGCTCCTAATACTACGCTTAGCCCTGTTTTTTATCAGATAAAGTCTATAAGTGTTTGTAGTGGTACAACATACGAATTTTCTGCCTGGGTATTAAACATATTGCCTGCAAGCAGTAGCTTTGCAATCCAAGGGTCTCAACCAAATATATCTTTTAAAGTAAACGGAGTGGTTGTTGCAAATTCTGGTCCCATTGCCTATACAAATACACCTACATGGGTCAAAGTAGGCGGATCTTTTACCGCAACAACAGACTTAGTGGACCTTCAGGTTGTAAATGCAACTGCAGTAGCAGACGGCAACGACCTTGGTCTAGATGATATTTCAATCAATGTTTGCCAGTCTAAAGTAAAAGTTAATGACCCTGCTGGTACCACAACTAATGGAACATCATCTGTATGCGATGGCAGCGAAGCTGTTGTTAATTATGTTGTAACAGACGCAACCCACACCAATACATGGTATAAATTGCAAAAAAGCATTAATGGCGGCGATGCATTTACAGATATTATTACTGGGCAATGTACTTATATAGGTGATAAATTTAATTATCGCTCAGATTTAGGCAAGGTGACTTCTTCAATGAATGGATATAAATGGAGATTGGTTGTATCTACTACGCAAGCTGGCTTATCAAACCCTGAATGTGTTTATTTTAATGATTTTACACTAATAGTTACAGCATGCGGGCCACTTCCAGTTAAATTAAGTTCTTTTACTGGAAGCTATTTAAGTGGCACAGCCTCTATAAATTGGCAAACCAGCCAGGAATTAAATAATGACCATTTTGAACTATTTAAAAGCTATGATGCGGTAAATTTTGTGAGCGTTGCAAAAATTGCTGGTACAGGATTTAGTAATATAATTAAAAATTATAACTATCAAGATCATGTAGGGGGTGTAAATAATGTGTACTATCGTTTAAAGCAAGTAGATATTGATGGCAAAGAAACATTTTCGGCTATTATAAAAATTTCTATAGGCACTAAAGGTGGTGTAGAAATTTTCCCTAATCCTTTCAGTAACAATTTTACAGTTACTATTTCTTCCACTAAAACAACAATCGCTACTTTAAAAATTCAAAGTACAACCGGACAATTGGTTTATAGTAAAATACTTTCTTTAAACAAAGGCAATAACTCAAGCGTAATCACCAGCCTTCCTTCAGCTTTAGGTTCAGGAGTTTATTATATTACTGTGGTAAATGATGAAATAAATTATAATTGTAAGATGCAGAAACTATAAGTTATCTTTTAAAAATAGTAAACAAAAGGCGGCTGTAAATGGTCGCCTTTTTCTTTTGGCTTTATTTTTTAGAAGTAGGTATTTGATTCGCAAGTACTTTTTAGTGTTAGCTAAGGCTGTGGTTCGTACTGCATTATTTAGCTGATTAATTCATCAAATATCTGCTTCCTGCAATTCCTTAAAT
>JAYVUJ010000447.1:0-2617 GCA_043788035.1 Ferruginibacter sp.
TGAGCATCTAATACGGGTGCATAAGAACGTTTATAACCATCTGATACTGCGGTTAAATAACCCTTGCCTTTTGTAAGTTCTTCTTTAATCCTCTCAAATATAATTACGTTGGTATCTACGGCCATACCAATGGTTAGTACCAAACCTGCAATACCCGGTGCAGTAAGTGTAAAACCTAATGCAGCAAGGATGCCGATTGTAAATAGAAGGTTTAAAATTAATGCGGTATTTGCAACCCAGCCTGCTGTATTATAATAAATCAGCATCAGCGCAAAGATTACAATAAATGATATGAAGAAAGATAATGCTCCACCAGATACAGCAGCCTGACCAAGTGTTGGCCCTACAACCTGTTCTGCAACTATTTTTGCAGGTGCAGAAAGAGGGCCTGCCTGCAGAATACCCGCCAAATCCTGTGCTTCAGGAACAGTAAAGCTTCCGGATATTTCTGAATTACCATTAGGAATAGGATTTACAACATTTGGGGCACTGTAAACAAAATTATCCAGTACAATTGCTATTGGTTTATTTACATTATCCGTAGTCATTTTAGCCCAAACCCTTGTACCTTCTGCATCCATTGCCATACTGATGGATGGGCGGCCTTTTTCATCAAACTGCTGACTGGCTTTGCTTACATGTGCGCCCTGCAGCTTTGCCATTCCGTTGTCTAAAGTTCTAATTGCATATAGTGCAAGCCTGTCTTTAACTGCAGCGCCATCGTTACCTTCCAGGTTACCGTACATAAAAACAAGGTTACCGGGAAATTTGGTGCTTACCATATCCATTCTTAAATACTCACCCAGCATCGCTGTATCTTTCTTAAGCACGTAACCTATATAGGAAGGAAAACGTACACTGCCCTTCTCATCTTTTTGCCCCTGTGCTATACCGGCAAACAATGAAAATATAGGATTTTCATTTTTTCTGATCGTAGCAGAATCAACTCCTGCTGCCTTAGGTGCAGCAACTTTTTTGCCAGTATCATTACCTGATAAAGTAACTGTTTTAGTTGTATCAACAGGTTGCTGTGCTTTATTGGCAGTATCAACTGGCTTTGTGGATGTTGTAGTTCCTTTTATATAATCTGAAACAGATTTATCTGCACTTTGCAATGCCTCTGCTACATCATTAATATTATAAACTTCAAAGAACTGCAGGTTAGCAGTTGACTGAAGATAATGACGTACCCTTTCCGGATCATTAATACCCGCAAGTTCAATGCTGATAGTTCCTTTGGCAGGATTGGGATTAATAGAAGGTGATGCCAAACCAAAGGCATCAATCCTCGTAGTAATAATTCTAAGGGTGTTTTTAAACGCGGCCGCAGACTGATCCCGCAGATAACTTAAAACTGCATCATCAGAATCGTCAAACTTAATTTTGTTATCGCTGCGTGTAGCGAATATTGGTGCAAGTTTAGCACCGTTCGATACTTTTTTATATTCATTGCCAAAAAGTGTGATAAGGTCGGCACCGGTATTTGCTTTAAGTGCAACAGCACTGTTTAAGGCATTATTGAATGCAACGTCCTTTGAATTATTGGAAATAGACCTTATTAATCCATCAAGCCCAACTTCCATAGTAACGCTCATGCCACCCTGAAGATCGAGGCCAAGCATCAGTTCTTTATCTTTGGCTTCCTGGTATGCTACCATACCAAAAGGCCCTATTTTAGTTTCCTTTGTGCTGTCTAAAATACGTTGCTTCCTCTGTTTTTCAAGGTTGGCAAGTGTATCGCTGTAAGCAACCTGAAGCTCTTTGCTTTCAGGGTATTTTTTATCTGCAGAAGGGTACTTGGCTTTTACCCATGATACTGCCCTTTCTTCTACATCTTTTTCATAGCTGCGAACGATCCAGGTAAAAGATAATTGGTAAAGGCAAATTAAAATAAGCGCTATGGCAAAGAAACGTACTAAACCTTTGAGTTGCATATACTATATGGGTTTATAAAAAATTTTGAGCGGCAAAGATAGGGGTTTGACAATTAAATTAAACAGTAAAAAAAAGGCTGTTTTATTATCGAAATCCATTCAGGGAAAAGAATAATTTTTAACTTGAAACGCAGTGTGATACCGGCTTTGATCCTTTGGGCACCGCCTGTTGCGTCGCAATCCTTTCATCTGTATATCGTTGGGTATCTTTGGGCTGCCCCGCAAACAGGCGCTTAATATGCCTGCCCTTTTTTTAAAGAACAAATGGTTTTTTAGTGCCGAAACAGAACCCTCATCTATGGCATTAAAGGTGCGCAATTTTATAAGTAATTTTTGAGCAATGTATTTATTTGCTCAAAAAAGATATGCAGTACAAGAGTGCGACGCAAGTAAAGCTTAATAGAAAAAAGAACCCCTGGCCAAAAAAAACCGCTATTGATATTAGCGGCTTATTATAAAACAATACAATTGCTTTTCTATTCTACTTTATTCAATGTTATATCAAAAAAAAGTACGCTGTTACCTGGTACAGTTGGCGCTGCACCATAACAGCCATAACAAAGGGATGATGGTGCCACCATAACAATATGGCCGCCGGTACCAATAAGGGGAATGGCAATTTGCCAGGCTTCAATTAATTGATTAAGGTAATTGGTATATGGAACGGTATTTTTATCTACGAT
>JAYVUJ010000448.1:0-5052 GCA_043788035.1 Ferruginibacter sp.
GCCAAGGCCGCCCGCATGCGTTGCGTAACAGTGCCGGGCATACACGATAAGCAAAACCTAAAATTCAATGCGGCAGACTTGAAAATATCATCGCTGCAAAATTTTAATGCCTTATTGATGGAGACGTTATAACACAAATGTGCTGATTGGCTACTTTGCTAATCAATACAACAACTGCGGCCGAATTGAAGGAATTAGCCAATCAGCCAATTAGCGCATTAGCTTTTTTTTTGTACGTGCCAACACAGCAGCCATGTGGTACTGCGGTGGCGTCGCACGTTTTTACAGTGGTTTTTCAGGCATCTTTTCTACTATGCAGGTAGGGTTGCTACTTCAAAATAAATCAGGTAACTTATGTATCTGTCTATAAAAGGGTTATAAATAATTTCAATAAACTAAAACATTATATTTTTGAAAAAAATACTTTTAATTTTCATTCTATGCTGCTCAAGCGCCGTGCATGCACAAGATATATTTGCAGGCTATGAAAAACTTTTTACACCGCCGCTTCAATACACCGCCTACAAAACCAGAGGGCAAATTAATATAGATGGAAAGCTAAAAGAAGCCTCGTGGGACAGTGTTGCATGGAGCAATAGTTTTACAGATATTGAAGGTAGCCTAAAACCAGCGCCAGCTTTTAAAACCAGGTTTAAGATGCTATGGGATTCGCAGTACGTTTACATAGCAGCAGAGCTGCAAGAGCTGCACATTTGGGCAACGCTAAAACACCACGACGATATCATTTACCACGATAATGATTTCGAAATATTCATAGACCCCGATGGCGATACACAGAATTATTTTGAAGTAGAAGTTAACGCCTATAACAGCATTTTCGATCTTTTGCTAAATAAGCCTTACCGCAATGGAGGCTTAGCGCTGCTTAACTGGGATGTACAAAATTTACGTTCAGCAGTTTCAATAACCGGCACCCTTAACAACCCAAAAGACATCGATAAAAAATGGATAGTAGAAATGGCCATCCCTTTTAAATCCATCAGCCTTGGCGATCATTTACAAGTACCAAACGGGCAATCAATCTGGCGTATTAACTTTTCAAGGGTTGAGTGGGATACAAATATAACAAGCGGCATCTACTCAAAAAAAACAGATAGCACCACACACCGTTTATTGCCTGAGCATAATTGGGTATGGTCGCCGCAGGGCGCTGTAAATATGCACATGCCGGAGCGTTGGGGTTACCTGCATTTTAGCAATCAGGCAGCAACACTTACAAATAGTAATTTGCCACTTCCATCATCAGAAGAACTAAAAAAATATTTGTGGCTGGTGTTTTATAAACAGCAAGCTTACAAGCACCAGCATACCAAATATGCCGACAGCCTTTCGCAAATAAATATTCCTTTGTTAATTGAAGCCGCTGGGTTAAATTGCAATATCAGCCTGGAAGCTACTACCAGCCAGTTTATAGCAACCATACAAGCCACAACAGGCACTGAAAAATATCAAATAAACCAGGAAGGAAAAATCACACAATTATAAATCCATGATCAACAAAAGGCAATTTATTAAATCGGTATTGGTTGCAGGCTTAGCTACTTCGCAACTATCGCTTACGGCAGCAACTAGTGATAGTGGTTATCTTAAAAAGAAAAAATCAAAGCATTGGGTATGGGTAAACCCCAACGAAAAAGATACACCCGAGGAGTTGCAAGCTTTATATGCATCTTACCACGATGCCGGCATACGAGGCATTTTCTTTGAAGCTGATAGCGAAAAACATTTTCGTGCCGCACAAAAAAATAAGATAGAAGCACACCGCTGGATATGGACTATGAACCGTGGCGAAAAAGATTTACTGGCTGCACACCCTGAATGGTACGCCGTTAACAGGCTAGGCGATAGCTGCGCAGATATGCCGCCTTACGTTAATTATTACCGCTGGCTTTGCCCCAGCAGGGAAGAAGTGTACCAATACCTTGAAGCCCATGTTAAAGAAGCGCTCAGCAAAGATTATGTAGATGGCATCCACCTGGATTATGTGCGTTACTGCGATGTGATATTGCCCGTAAATTTATGGGATAACTATGGCATAGACCAAACCAAAGAATTGCCTCAATACGATTACTGTTATTGCCAGTTATGCAGGGATACCTTCCGTGCACAAAAAGGTATAGACCCTTTGTCCATCATGTACCCAGACCAAAGCTTATCCTGGCGAAGGTTTCGTTACAATAATATTACCCGGATCGTAAACCGTTTATCTGCGGTAGCGCTTGAATTTAAAAAACCAATTTCAGCAGCGGTTTTCCCCACTCCGGAAGTTGCCAAAAGAATAGTGCGGCAAGACTGGACTAACTGGAACCTTGACCTGGTTTGCCCAATGACCTACCATGGTTTTTATAAAGAAGACATAAGCTGGATAGGCGATGCGGTTGCCGAAGGCGTAAGAGGCATAGGTGGTAAATTTCCCTTGTATGCAGGTTTGTACATTCCCGATTTTAAAAGCCAGCAAGATATAAAGGCTGCTATTGAAGTAGCCATGCAAAATGGCGCTGCAGGCGTGTCTATTTTTGGAAGGTTGGATGCGGGGCTATTGGAGATATTGAAGCAGGTTGGGTGAGATAAATAATAATTACAGCTTAAGTAAAATCGCAATGCAAAGAGAAAAAATATTTTTATGAATTGTGATAAACAACCTACCGATAAAGAGTAAAGTTGGCTAATGGATGAAGTGATCCAAAAAGTAAAACAAAGGGCATTGCTAGGAAAAATACTTTTAGATAAAACAATAGCAAAGGAAATTAAGGAAGCGAAAGCACGAAGTAAATTACTTGAGGAGTAAAGCTTCTACCTTCTTGTTACCACTTAAATAAAACTAATTTAGCCATATCCCATTTCTTTCTATCTTCCAAAAAAATAAAAATATGTTTAAACAATTACTAATTGGTGCATGCTTTTGCACAAGCTTTTCCACCGTACAAGCGCAAGAGCTATACCAGCCCAGGGATGTAAAAGCAGCTTTTAAAAATGGCACCCGTTCTGCCGATGGCATGCCAGGCAAAAATTACTGGCAAAATTACGGCCGCTACAATATTACCATTACCGCCGCCCCGCCATCAAGGGCTATAAAAGGCACTGAAAAAATAACGTACATCAACAATAGCCCGGATACAATCCGGAACCCTATTGTAAAACTTATCTTAAACATCCACAAGCCTGGCGCTATGCGGTACAACGATGCGCAACTAGATTACCTTACCTCTGGTACACACATTGATGTAGTATCATCAGCTGGCAAAAAAATAGAATGGAAGGAGCCTGATTATCATGGTACCTGGCAACAGATACGTTTGCCAAATCCGTTATTGCCGCACGATTCAGTTGAGCTTTCTATCGATTGGCATTATGATATATCGCTTAGAAGCGGCAGGGAAGGCATGCTCGATTCAACTACTTTTTTTCTCGCCTACTTTTATCCACGTATAGCCGTGTTGGATGATATCTCGGGCTGGGACAGGATGGAGTTTACAGATGCGCAGGAATTTTATAACGACTTCAACGACTATAAGCTTACGGTAAACGTACCCAAAAATTATGTTGTATGGAGTACCGGCACTTTACAAAATACCAGCGAAGTTTTGCAGGCAACTTTTGCAGACAGGCTTACAAAATCGATGACGACAGATGCATTGATAAACGTTGCTACTGCAAAAGACATGGCATCAAAAATAGTGACCAAACAAAATAATATCAACTCCTGGAAATGGGCTGCCACAAATATTACTGATGTGGCGGTGGCCATAAGCGACCATTACGTATGGGATGCCAGCAGCGTAATTGTAGACGAAAAAACTAAGCGAAGGGCAAGTGTACAAGCTGCTTATAATGACGCCGCAAAAGATTTTCATTACATGGTTGGCTTTGGCCGCCATGCATTGAGCTGGCTATCCAATAATTGGCCGGGCATAGCATATCCTTTTCCTAAAACTACTATTGTACAGGGCTTTGCAGGTATGGAGTACCCTATGATGGTAAACGATGAAACCTATGATGACACTACGTTTTCGAGGTTTGTGGCAGAACACGAAATTGCGCATACCTGGTTTCCGTTTTACATGGGCATCAACGAGCACCGCTATGGTTTTATGGATGAAGGATGGGCAACCACCTTTGAATGGCTAATTGGAAACGTTGATTTAGGCAATGAAACCGCTACCGGATTTTTTAAGCAATTCAGGGTTAATGACTGGATAAATGACCCTGCGGCTGAGGAAGACCTGCCAATTATTACACCCGGCAATATGATGAACGGAGCAGGGATGGGCAATAACGAATATGGCAAAGCTTCCCTTGGATACCTTGCCGTAAAAGATTTGCTGGGCGATCATATTTTTAGACAATGCCTGCATGGCTTTATGGATCGCTGGCATGGTAAACATCCTATCCCGTGGGATTTCTTTTATTCGTTCAATAACATTTCCGGTACCAACCTTAACTGGTTTTGGAACAGCTGGTTTTTTAGCCATGGCTATATCGACCTTGCCATACAGGATGTAAAAAAATCAACAGCAGGTTATACGGTAACAATAAAAAATATTGGGGGCTTTACCGCACCGGTAAATATTATTGTAACAAATGCTGATGGTACAAAAACAATTTTTCATCAAACACCAAACATCTGGGCGGGCAATCAAAATATAACAATGGTTAATATCCCAACTAATAAATCAATAAAATCAGTAACCCTTGATGGCGGTATTTTTATGGATGCGGATAGCAGTAATAATAATTTTATTGTTCAATAATATTTTCGTTTGATAAAGCATAACTTAAGACAATGCAGCAATAAATTTTTGCTGCATTGTTTTTACTACCAGGCCAAAAATTCTTTTTGCCCAGGCTAATACTGCAACTTTGGCCATGATTGTTGTGTCACTCGCTTCAACGGCATACCTTTTTGGTACACCTCCTCAATTTGCTACCTTTTTCTTACTGCGTGTGGCTTGCTCATTAAAATTTTGGGCATTGCAAATTGCGTGAAAATTTATTTTGTACTTTCTCTTTTGGTTCGTGCGCCTGCCCGTT